>JAPLLF010000577.1 GCA_026387715.1 Pseudomonadota bacterium | reverse complement strand
GCGGCCCAGGCCGCGCTGGTCGACTTCCTCGACCACACGATCGGACCGCCGCCATGAGCGACCCGATGTCCGTGGCCATCGCGCTCGCGGTGGCCAGCGCGGTGCCCAGCGCGCCTGACGCGCCGTCGCCAATGATCACCGCCGCGCCGCTGACCCGATCGATCTCGCTCGAGGTGCCGGCGCTCGACGGCGCGCGCGGCGCGGCGGTCAACTACGAGCGCCGGATCGCCGGGCGGCCGATGAGCTGGCTCGTCGGCGGCGAGCTGCGCGAGGCCGCGCGCGGGGATTACGCCAGCACTCGGATCGGCGTCACCGGCGACTACCGCTGGTACTGGCGCGCGGCGTGCGGCGCCTGGCTGTCCCGGCTGGCGGCCGACAACCTCGTCGGCTGGTACGTCGGCGGCGGCGTGGCGATCGCCTTCGACCGGACGTACGACCATGCTGACCACCGCAGCCTCGGCACGACGCTCCAGCTCGGGCTCACCGGCAAGGTCGGCTATCGGATCGCGCCGTGGCGCGCCCTCGCGATCACGCCGATCGCCGGGGTCGAGGTCGAGCGCGACCTCGATCTGCGCGGCCGGCTGCCGGCGTGGAGCCACGCCGGCGTCATCGTCGGGCTCGACGTCGGCTGGATGTTCGGGTCGTGACGCCGAGGTCAGTGGATCCGGAGTGATTGGTGTATTGCGTACACTATCAATGCAGGCTAGGGTTTCCGTGTGTTCGACGCGTCCCGAGACTTCGCGAACGACATGATCGATCCGCTGCGCGAGGCCGCCGCTCGACTCGGGTTGGGGGCGCCGTCGCTGGACCCGGCTGATGGACCCACGTCGCTCTACGTTTGCCGGGGGACCATCGACGGTTTCGAGGTCGAGCTCGGCATCGGGGGCCGCGGCTGGCACGAGGTCCGGGTGCGACTTGTCGTGGTCGACTTGCCGAGAGGGATCGGGATTGGTCCGCGGCCGACCGGTCCGGGCGTGGAGGATTACTACCTCGGCGTCGCCGTCGGCGCGGGCGAGCCTCCCTTCGACCAGCACTTTGCGTTCTTCGGCTCTTCAGGATGCGTGGGGGAGGCGCTGCGCGTCGCCGTCGCCACGGTGCCGCGTCGACTCGTCGACTTCGTCGCCGAGCGCTTCGATCCATCGTTCGATCTCGGGCTCACGGCATCGCAGCTGCGGCTCACGCCGGGCGAGCCGACGCTGCTGGGTACCGCTGCGGGTGCTCCGCGCTGGCGCGCTCGATGCGACGATCTGGTCGCGTGCTGGCATCACGCACGACGGCTCGTCAGCTCCGGGCTGATGCAAGGGGTGTTCGCGGAAGCGGCGGTTGCGACTACCATGGGTGGGTGAACGCGGATGTCGCTGCGCTGCTCGCCGCGATCGACGAGAACCCCGACGACGATGCGCGCTACCTCGTGCTCGCCGACGCGCTGACGGTCGCGGGCGACCCGCACGGCGAGCTGATCATGCTGCAGCACGCGCTCGCGCGGAATCCGGACCGCGAGGTCCTGCGCGCCGAGCAAGCCGCGCGCAGGGCCGCATGGCCAGCGGCCGGGCCGTGCCGCGCCAGGATCTGCGAGGCGACGTGGCGGCTCGGGTTCCTCGAGACGCTCGTGCTAGATGGCGGCGAGGCGTCGATCGCCGCGGTCGTCGACACGCTGGGTGAGCACCTGGCGACGCGCCGTGTTCGCACGATCCATGCGACGACGTGGGGCGCCGGCAGGGACGCTCCGTCGAACCTGCGGGAGCTGGTCGTCCGCCGCTCGAGGTTGAGCGACCGCGACGTGCATCAGCTCGCGAGGCTGCCGCGCCTCGAGTCGCTCGACCT
>JAPLLF010000908.1 GCA_026387715.1 Pseudomonadota bacterium | reverse complement strand
CCTCGTCACCCAGCGCGAGAAGGACGTCGACTTCGAGTGGGAGAAGGCGCTCGCGACCACCGGCGACTCGGGCGTGTACCTCCAGTACGCGCACGCGCGCTGCGCGTCGATCATGCGTCGCGGAGAAGTGACCGTGCGGCTCGACGAGCTCGACACGACGCCGCTCACCCACGACCTCGAGTGGGCGGTCGGCAAGCGCCTGCTCGAGTTCGGCGACACCGTCGTGCGCGCGGGCGATCACTGCGAGCCGCACCTGATCTGTCACTACCTGCTCGAGCTCGCGGGCGACTTCGCGCGCTGGTACACGGCCGGCAACGGCGATCCGTCGCTGCGCGTGCTGTGCGAGGACCTCGCGCAGCGCCACGCGCGCGTCGCGCTGACCGCGGCGGTGCAGCGGACGATCGCGACCGGGCTCGGGCTGCTCGGCGTCCCGCACCCCGATCAGATGTAGTCACTTGCCGAGCGAGGCCGGAGGCGGACGACGCTTGCCGCCGAGCACGACCAGCACGACGAGCGTGAGCACGTACGGCACGAGCGGCGCGAGCTCGCGCGGGATCGCGACGTCGGCGACCTGGAAGTAGATCCGCAGCGACTCGCCGAGCGCGACGCCCACGCAGGCGATCGCCGCCCACGCGGGTCGCCAGCCCGCCAGGATCACCATCGCGAGCGCGATGTACCCACGGCCACCGGACATGTCCGCCGAGAAGCCGTTCACCGACAGCGAGAGCTGGGCCCCGCCCGCGCCAGCGAGCGCCCCGCCGACGAGCGCGGCGAACAGCCGCGTCCGCGTCGCCGACACGCCGACGGCGGCGAGCGCCTCGGGACGATCGCCCGCGGCGCGCAGCCGGAGCCCCCACCGGGTGTGCCGCAGCGCGAGCGGCACCGCGATCGCCGCGACCAGCGCGAGCCACGCGATCGGGTTGCCGAGCACCGCGTCCCCGAAACCCGGCGTGTACGGCGAGTTCGAACCCTCGTCGAACAGGAGCTGCAGGAGGAACCGCGTCCCGGCGAGCGCGAGGAGGTTGAGCGCCACGCCGACGATCACCTGATCGGCGGCGAGCCAGAGCGCGAGCCCGATCTGCACCCCGGCCACGAGCGCCCCCGCCGCGATGCCGGCCGCGAGCCCGGCCATCGGCGAGCTCGTCGCGTGACCGACGGCGGCCGCCGCGAACGCCCCGAACAGGAGCTTCGCCTCGAGCGCGAGATCCACCACACCCGACCGCTCGGTGATCGCGCCGCCGAGCGCGGCGAGCACGTACGGGATCGCGATGCGCAGGATCTGCGCGCCGAACGTCGCCGACAGCAGGATCGAGATCACTGCGCCCACCGTCGACGGACCCACGGCACCGCGACCGCGACCGACAGCAGCACGACGCCCTGCAGCATCTCCGTGAGCTCCTTGGGCACGAGATCGTTGACGGCGAGCCCACCGACCGACAGGAAGCCGAGCAGGATCGCGGCGAGCGCGACGCCGAGCGGATGCAGCCGGCCGAGCAGCGCGGCGCTGATCCCGAGCAGCCCGGTGCCGCGCCCGAGGCCCTCCTCGAACGCGTGCTTGTGACCGAGCACGAAGTTGGTCGCGGCGAGCCCGGCGAGCGCGCCCGAGCCGAGCATCGCGAGGATCTGCACGCGGCCGACCCCGATGCCGACGCTGCGCGCGGCCGCGGGATCGCGCCCGACGGCGCGCCACGCTGCCCCCCACGTCGTGCGCGCGCGCAGCCACCACATGCCCCCGACGCACAGGGCGGCGATCACGATCGACGCGTTCGCAGCGCTGCCCGCCAGGCCGAGCGGCGGCAGCTCCGCGCCGGCGACGATCGCGCCGCCGCGCGTCGCGCCGCCGCGGAACAGGACCGCGTTGCCGATCCACAGCGCGACGCCGACGACGATCGCGTTGAGCATGATCGACGTGATGACCTCGTGCGCGCCGCGGGTCACGCGCAGCGCCCCGATCGTGACGCCGATCGCGGCCCCCGCGAGCGCGGCCGCGAGCGTGCACGCGGGGATCGCGAGGATCGCCGGCGTGCCGGCCGGCAGCGCCTGGCCGACGACCGCGCACGCGAGGACGCCCGCCGTCAGCTGGCCCTCGGCGCCGATGTTGAACAGGCCCGCGTCGAGCGCGAGCGCGACCGCCAGCCCGGTGAGCGCGAGCCCGGTCGCCTTGTAGAGGATCTGGCCGAACAGGTACGGATCGCCGAGCGTGCGCGCGAGCATCGCGAACCACACGTGGCCCGGAGACCTGCCGGCGACGAGGATCAGCGCGCTGCCGATCGCGAGCGCCGCGAGCAGCGCGATCCCGACGGTGGCGACCTCGCGCCTCACGGCTTCGCTCCCGTCATGAGCGCGCCGATCTCGCCGCGCGCGGCCGCGGTCGCGACGCGCTCGCCGACGAGCTCGCCGCGCAGGAGCACGACGACGCGGTGGCACAGCGCGAGCAACTCGTCGAGATCGGCGGAGATCACCAGCACCCCCGCCCCGCTCGCCGCGGCCGCGCGCAGCTGCTCGTGGATCTTCGCCACCGCGCCGAGATCGACGCCGCGCGTGGGCTGGGCCGCGACCACCACCGCGAGCCCGGGCCGCGACAGCTCGCGCCCGATCACGACCTTCTGCTGGTTGCCGCCCGACAGCGCCGACGCGAGCGCCGCGCCGTCGGGTGGTCGGATGTCGAGCTCTTCGATCCGCGCCGTCGCGTGGGCGGCGACCGCCGGGCGATCGATCACGAAGCGACCGGTGACGTCGGCGCGGCCGAGCGCGAGGTTGTCGGCGACCGACGCGTCGAGCACCAGGCCACCGTGGTGGCGATCCTCGGGCACGTGCGCGAGCCCGCGTTGCAGGCGCGCGCGGGGGGTGGCCGTCGTGATCGACGCGCCGCGCAGCGCGATCGTCCCCGCGTCGACCGCGACGAGGCCGGCGATCGCGTGCGCGAGCTCGTGCTGGCCGTTGCCGTCGACCCCGGCGACCCCGACGAGCTCGCCCGCCCGCACGGTCAGATCGATCCCGACGAGCGCCGCGCCGACCGTCACGCCGGCGAGCGCGAGCGCGACCGGCGCGTCGGCGGCGACCGGGGTCGGCAAGGGCACATCAGGCAGATCCGCGCCGACCATCGCGCGGGCGATCGCGCGCGGCTCGAGCGGCGGGCGAAACGTCGTCACCGTCCGACCCTCGCGCAGCACGGTCACGTCGTCGGCGACCGCGCGCACCTCGTCGAGCTTGTGCGTCACGATGATCACGGTCGTGCCGCGCTCGCGGGCGAGCGCCCGCAGCGTCGCGAGCAGCCCGTCGACCTCGATCGGCGCGAGCACGGCGGTCGGCTCGTCGAGCACGAGCAGCTTCGCGCCGTGGTGCAGCGCCGCCACGATCTCCGCGCGCTGCGCGGCCCCCAGGCCCAGCCGATCCGCGCGCGCGTGGGGATCGATCGGCATGCCGATCTCGCGACCGAGCGCGACGAGCGCGTCGGCCGTCGCCGCGAGCGACAGCAGCCCCGCGCGCCGCGGCTCGACCCCGAGCACCGCGTTCTCGACGACGGTGAGCGTGCCGGCCATCGCCCCGTGCTGCTGCACGATGCCGATGCCTGCCCGCCGCGCCGCCACGCGATCCCAGCGCGCGACGTCGATCCGGCGATCGTCGATCACCAGGTCGCCACGGTCGGCGCGGATCACGCCCGCGACGATCTTCACGAGCGTGCTCTTGCCCGCGCCGTTCTCGCCGACCAGCGCGTGCACCGTGCCGCGCATCGCCGCGATCGTCGCGCCGCGCAGGACGAGCTGGCCCCCGTAGGACTTCGACAGGGTCGCCTCGAGCATCGGGGTGCCGCTCATCGGTCCGGCACCTGGATCGCGCCGGCGACGATCTGCGCGGCGATCACGCGCGCCTGCTCGACGACCTCGAGCGGCAACAGGTCGCGGTTGCGCTCGTCGGCGATGAACCCGACGCCTCGTTCCGCGAGCCCGAGCTCGTGGATGCCGGGGCGAAACCGCTTCGCCGCGACGTCCTTGATGATGTCGACGACCGCGACGTCGACGGCCTTCACCATGCTCGTGACGACGCAGCACGGGGCGTTGTCGTACTGATCGCTGTCGACGCCGATCGCGCGCAGGCCGCGCTCGCGCGCCGCGGCGAACACGCCGTCGCCGGTATTGCCGGCCGCGTGGAAGATCAGATCCGCGCCCTGGCCGTACTGGGCCGCGGCGAGCTCCTCGCCGAGCGACGGATCCGCGAACGCCTTGGGTTCGGTCCCGGCGTACGCCGACACCACCCGGCACGTCGGGCACGTGTGGAGCACGCCCGCCTCGTAGCCCGCCTCGAACTTCCGGATCAGCGGGATCTTCATCCCGCCGACGAACCCCACGGTCCTGGTGCGCGTGAGCATGCCGGCGATCGCGCCGACCACGAAGCTGCCCTCGTGCTCGCGAAACCGGAGCCCCGCGAGGTTCGCGATCGTGCCGACGCCCTCGCTCGGCGAATAGTCGATGCCGGCGAACTTCACCGCCGGGAACTTCGCGGCGAGGTGCTCGAGGTCCGGCCCGAAGATGAAGCCGACCCCGATCACGAGATCCAGCCCGCGCGCGGCGAGCGTGCGCAGCGCGCTCTCGCGATCGGCGCCCTCGCTCGGCTCGATGTACGTGACGTCGACGCCGAGCTCGGTGCGCGCGCGCTCGAGCCCGCGATACGCCGCCTCGTTGAACGACTTGTCGTTCTTGCCGCCGATGTCGAACACCAGCCCGACGCGCAGCCCGCTGCCGGGCTTCGTGGTCGGCGGCGGCACCACGATCCAGCCGATCGCGATCAGCAGGACATTCACGCCGACGAGGAGCGTGACGAGCCGGCGGATGCGCACCGCGCGACGGTAACCCGGTTCCGAAACGAAAACGGCCTCCCGTGGGGGAGGCCAGCTCGACGATCTCGACGATCTCGTCAGCTCACTGGATGACGGGGCCGGTCGTGCAGGCCGCGATCTCCATGATGAGGTACAGGAGGACGCGCTCCTGCGGCATCAGGCCGGCGTGCTTGTCGCTCGCCGACGCGCCGGAGGTCTGGAACGTCGAGTGGAGGACCTTGCCGCAGCCCGTCGGCTGGTAGGTCACGACGAGGGGCTTGGGGCCGCCGCTCGACGGGCTCGTCCCCGTCAGCCACGCCTTGGGCTGGTCGTAGACCGGCTGACCGTTCATGTCGGTGCCGATCATCACGGAGTCCATCTTCTTGATCCAGTTCCAGTTGTCGACGACCTCGAAGTTGTTGGGATCGTACATGTGCGGCGTCGGATCGCTCTCCGACGGGCCGGTCTGCAGGCCGAGCCACGCGGCGAGGCCCGGGTCGACGGCCTTGCCGTCGGGCGCGTTGTAGAGGCTGCCGTCGGCATCACCCGCCGCCGAGATCGTGCCGGTCAGCGCGATGGGGTCGTAGGTGCCGACGGTGTCCGCGCCGGAGTCGCCGAGCGTGATCTGCGGCGGGAACGCCATGTCGGCCGTCTCGCCCGCCCAGTCGGTGACGTAGAGCTTGCCGCCCTCGTTGACGAACGTGCGGATGTTCTTGAGCGTGTTCTGGTTGTTCAGCACCGTGTCGTCGACGTTCGTCGAGCACGGGAAGAAGATGATGTTGTACTTCCGCATCTCGTCGATGTTCTGCAGGAGGTACGTGACGCTGCCCGCAGCGGACCCGCCGTAGTCGTAGAACTTGATCTCCTCGAACGCGTTCTCGCCGATGCCGCTCGACAGGCCCGTGCCGCTCATCTGGCCGAAGCCGATCTTGCCGAGGATGTCCTCGACGGCGTCGTAGTTGCCACGCGCGATCGCGATGCGCGGGATCCACGCGCCGTTCGCGGGGTCCATGCGCGCGGGGAGCGTCGTCTGCTGGGGCGGGAACGCGACAGCGCCGATGTCGAGGTGGACCTGCTGCTCGAGGCGGAACTGCCCCTTCTGGATCACGAACCAGTAGTCGCCGGGAGCGACCGTCATCGTGAACGAGCCGTCGGCGCCACTGGTGATGCTGCCACCCGGCGCGTCGATGCACTGCTCGCAGTAGACGTGGTCGGGGATCGCGGCGGGACGCGTCTGCGAGAGGTACAGGATCGCACCGGCGATCGGGATCTCCTGCCCGGCGGGCACGTCGCCCGGGGCCCACTTCGGCGCCCAGACGCGACCGGACAGCACGGTGACGGGACCGAGGTACGCATCGACGCCAGCGTCGCCGCCACCCTGCGTGTCGTCCCCTCCGTTGTTGCGGGTCGTGGGGCCGCAGGCCATCAGCGCCGCCATCCCGGAGAGCAAAACGATCGACTGGACGATTGCCCGGCCCGACACGGCGAAGGACTTCTGGGTCTACACGCACCCGGACCAGACCATCCCGATGAAGGCGCAGCTGACCGTCGATTCCGACGAGGTGGCGCTGTTCTTCAAGGACGGCAAGTACGTCGGGACGTTCTCCGCAGGTCGCCACACCCTGGACGCGTCGAACATCCCGTTCCTGGGGCAGCTCGTCGACAAGTTCACGGGCGGCAACGTCTTCATCTGCGAGGTGTTCTTCGTCACCACCCGCGAGATGCCGTCGCTCAAGTTCGGCACCTCCGTCGGCGACATCCAGGATCCGCAGACCAAGCTGCGCGTCCGCCTGATGGTGCACGGCGAGTTCTCGGCGAAGGTCATCGATCCCGTGAAGTTCGTGATCGGGCTCGTCGGCCAGCGCGCCGCGACCAACGACGTGTTCCTGGGCTGGTTCAAGAGCCAGATCCAGAAGACGATGAAGGACCAGATCGCCGAGCTGATCGTCAAGGAGAACTGGCCGATCATGAAGGTCACGTCGGGGGCCTACACCGACGAGCTCGAGGCCGGCACGCTGGCGGGGGTTCGCAAGAACATCGAGCCCTACGGCGTCGAGATCATCCGGTTCGGCGACTTCTCGGTGTCGATCGATCAGGCCGACAAGGACCGGCTCGACAAGCTCGTCGACCGCATGGCGTACGTCGACGGCATGGGCTCCGTGAACGGCGGCATGGCCGCGTACCAGCAGCTCGCCCAGGCCGAGATGATGATGGGCGCCGCCAAGGGCATGGAGAAGGGCGGCGACGGTGGTGGTGGCGGCAACGCGCTGGCCGGCGCCGGCATCGGCATGGGCTTCGCCATGGCCAACCAGATGGGCGGCATGATGGGGGGTGGCGCGAGCGCGCAGCGGCCGGTCGAGACCAAGGAGCAGCTGATGTCGACGCTCAAGCAGCTCGGCGAGCTCAAGGCCGCGGGCGTCCTCACGGAGGCCGAGTTCGACGTGAAGAAGAAAGAGATCCTCGCGAAGCTGTAGTAGTAAGGCGCCCGCATGTCTCGCCTCGACAATCGCAGCTATTACGACGACTTCGCCGGCTGGTACGAACGCGAGCGGCACCTGCCCTACCACCGGATGCTCGACGACCTCGAGGTCGAGCTCGTCGAGCGCTACGGCGCCGGCAAGGACGTGTTCGAGGTCGGGTGCGGCACGGGGCTCATCCTCGAGCGCACCGCGGAGTTCGCCCGGACCGCGCGTGGCATCGACCTGTCCGGCGGCATGCTCGCCCTGGCCGCCGCGCGCGGCCTGTCCGTCGCGCAGGCGTCGGCGACGGCGCTGCCGATCGCCGATGCGTCGGTCGACGTCGCGTACTCGTTCAAGGTGCTCGCGCACATCCCCGACATCACGACGTGCATGCGCGAGATGGCGCGCATCGTCCGGCCGGGCGGCTGGGTCCTCGCCGAGTTCTACAACCAGCGCTCGATCCGCCGTCTCGTGAAGGCCCTCAAGCCGGCCTCCGCGGTGTCGGAGACGACGAACGACGAGCACGTGTACACCCGCTACGACAGCGCCGAGGCGATCCGCAGCTACCTCCCGCCCGAGCTCGAGTGGGTGACGTCCCGCGGCATCCGCGTGATCACGCCGGTCGCCAAGGTGCTCGAGGTCCCGTTCCTCGGCTCGGCGATCCGGTGGGCCGAGCATCGGCTCGCGGATCTGCCGGTCGCACGCGACGTCGGCGGCTTCCTCGTCGCCGTCTGCCGTCGTCGCTAGATCAGGGCTCGTCCTTGTCGACGTCGTCCGACTTCGCCTCGAGCCCGAGCTTGTCGAGCCGGTAGCGCATCGACCGGAAGCTGATGTTGAGCAGCGTCGCGGCGCGCTTGCGGATGCCACCCGCCTTGTCGAGCGCGCGCGTCACCCACACGCGCTCGTAGTCCGACACCAGCCGATCGAGATCGATGCCGTCGGGCGGAAACTCGTCGAGGGGCGGAAACTCGTCGAGGAGGACCGGCTCGACCAGCGCCCGCCTGGGCTTCGGAAGATCGTCGACGCCGATCGTGTCGCTCGACGACAGCGCGACCGCGCGCTCGATGATGTTCTCGAGCTCGCGCACGTTGCCCGGGTAGTCGTACGTGTCGAGCTGCCGCTGCGCGTCGCTGGCCAGCCGCACCGTCCGCCCGTGCTCGGCGCCGAACTTGCGCAGGAAGTGCTCGGCGAGCAGCGTGATGTCCTCGCGGCGATGGCGCAGCGGCGGCAACCGCAGCTCGATGACGTTGAGCCGGTAGAACAGATCCGAGCGAAACGCGCCGCGCGCGACCTCGGCCTCGAGATCGCGGTTGGTCGCGGTGATGACGCGCACGTCGACCTCGAGCTCCTCGGTCGCCCCGACGGCCTTCACCTTGCGCTCCTGGAGCGCGCGCAGCAGCTTCACCTGCAGGGACAGCGAGAGCTCGCCGATCTCGTCGAGGAACAGCGTTCCGCCCTCGGCCTCCTGGAACAGGCCGCGCTTGTCGACGACGGCGCCCGTGAACGCGCCCTTCTTGTGCCCGAACAGCTCCGACTCCATGAGCTCCTCGGGGATCGCACCGCAGTTGACCGCGACGAACGGCAGCTTGGCGCGCGAGCCCTCGCTGTGCAGCGCGCGCGCGACGAGCTCCTTGCCCGTGCCGCTCTCCCCGGTGACGAGCACGTTGGTCTTCGTCGAGTGGATCTTCGTGATCAGCTCGAAGACCTTCTGCATCGCGCGGCTCCGGCCGAGCAACGACGCGAGCCGCGCGCGGCCGGCGAGCTGATCGCGGAGCGCGAGGTTGTCCGCGACGAGCGCCCGCTTCTCGAACGCACGCTCGATGACGGCGTTGAGCTCGTCGACGGGGAACGGCTTGGTCA
>JAPLLF010000109.1 GCA_026387715.1 Pseudomonadota bacterium | reverse complement strand
CACGGAGGGCGACGACATCGAGGACGGCGCGACCGACGCGTTCCCGAGCGGCAAGGCGGATGGCGGGATCGCGGAGGGCTCCCCCGAGGCGCTCGGCGTGCTCGCCGCGGTCAACGCGCCGCTGCTCGACATCGCCACGCTCAAGGCCGGCGCGCACGTGTCGACGCGGGTCGCGACCAACATCCTGAAGCATCGCGCCGGGCTCGACGGCGTCGTCAACAGCGCCGACGACGACGCCTACGACACGCTCGCGGAGCTCGACCAGGTCGCCTACGTCGGCCCCGCGACGCTCGACGCGCTGCTCGCCTGGGCCCGCGGGCAGGGCCTCGTGAAGACCGGCCCGACGATCGACGTCATCTTCAGCCCGCAGGTCGCGGCGGCGTCGCACAACGCGCGCATCGCCAAGCTCGTCGACGGCGCGCAGCACGACGTCGACATCGCGATCTACAGCTACTCGGATGCGGGGATCTCGTCGGCGCTCGCCGCCGCCGTGCAGCGCGGGGTCCACGTTCGCTTCCTGTTCGATACCGCCACCGAGGATCGCAAGCTCGTGGACGCCGGCGCGCGCGCCGCGACGAAGTCCGGCAAGCTCGAGGCGCTCGGCGTCGACGTCCGCTACGTCAACCAGATCAACCACCACAAGTTCGTGATCGTCGACGGGCCGCGCGACGACGCCGCGCGCGCCGCGACCGCGAAGCTCGTGATGGGCAGCGCGAACTTCTCGTCGACCGGCGGCACCGTGTTCGACGAGAACACCCTGTTCGTCGAGCACAGCGCCGAGCTCGCGGCGGCCTACCAGCACGAGTTCGACGTCCTGTGGCGGGGCTCGCGCGACTTCGCGGGCCCGGCCGCGGCGCAGCCGCCGTCGACGGCCAACATCGACGCGACGCAGGTCGCCGACGATCCGGGGATCGAGGCGCTGTTCACATCGCCGAACTTCAAGGCCGGCGGGGCCGACGGCACGACGTGGCGGGTCAACAAGGACAGCCTCGTGATGAGCGATCAGTGGGTGACCGCGATCGAGCACGCGCAGACCTCGATCCACATCGCGTCGACGCACCTCCGCCTGCGCCCCGTCGTCGAGGCGCTGATCGCCAAGAAGCAAGCCGACCCGGCGATCGACATCAAGCTCTACATCGACCAGCAGGAGTTCATCTCGAAGACCGGCGCCGACGCGCAGGCCGCCGAGGCGGCGTCGTGCGTGGCGCGGTCGACCACGAGCGCCGCGCAGCGCGACTGCCTGTACGACAGCTTCCTGTTCTCGCGCGATGCCGTCGATGCCGGCCTCGACCTGCGGTTCAAGAGCTACACGTACCGCTGGGACGCGACGTTCGCGATCCAGCAACACTCGAAGTACATGATCGTCGACGGCAAGGAGCTGCTGTCGGGCAGCTACAACCTGTCGATGAACAGCGAGCACGGCACGTTCGAGAACGCGCTGCACGTGACCGGCCCGCAGTTCGCCGGCCTGCTCGCGCAGTACGAGCAGAACTTCCGCACGCTGTGGGACACCAACCGCGCGAACGCCACGCTCGCGAACCTGCGCAGCGAGATCGCGACGGCGTCGACGATCCCGCTCGTATTCCCGCCGATCGCGCTGACCTACGCCGAGCTCGAGTCGATCCGTGCGCTGATCCGCGCGAACTGCACCGCGGCGGACTCGCCGGACTTCCGATCGAACCCGGCGGCGCACAAGACCTGTCCGCGCTGACGGCTCACGAGCTCACGCACCAGAGGAAGGCGACGTGATCGAGCTCGGTCGCGGGCGTGGCCTGGTCGGCGATGCCGATCCGGACCGACCAGAACCCCGTCATGAACAGGTTGACCGGCGCGATCCCGTAGGTCCCGTTCGCCATCGGCGTGATCACGGCCTGGACGGACGTCCCGTGGCCGTGGTCGGGCATGAACGGCACGATCGTCAGCGCGAGGTTGTCGATCGGATCCGGATGCCGGATCCGGACGACCCACGCGCTGTTGCCCTTCGGGGGTGGTCCCGGCGTGCTGGAGACCAGCTCGAACGCGTAGCCGTTGTCGCCGACCTTGATCATGCCGGGGACGTACACGTCGTCGCGGGTCTCGCTGTCGCAGAACTTCGGCCCGTCGATGGTCGCGCCATCGATCATCGCGTCGATCGCGACGGGCGTGTCGACCGCGACGGCCGCGTCGGTGGTCGGTGACGCGTCGCCCTTGCACGCGGGCGTGATCGCGAGCGTGAAGGCGAGCAGGGCGTGGCTCAGTTGCATCCGCAACCGCCGGCCTTGCCCTTGGTCCCACCGGTCGAACCCTCGCGATACGCACGCGCGTGGTCCTCGCCCGACGACAACCTCGCGAACGCGCCGAGCTCCATGTCCGGTCGTGCCAGGGTCTCGCGCTGATAGGCGTGCACGCGCGTGCAGCCGGTCAGGCTCGCGATCGCGAACACGAGGTGGGTGATCTGGGTGGCCATCCGCACACGCTACCAAGCCGGGTCTCGTCCACCGGTGTGAAAATATTGCGCAGGCGACGTCACGACGGCGCGTGTTACCCGTCGTCCGGAAGCTCGTCGTGTCACCGCGCCCGTCAACCTCCACGCTCCCGTCCGACGCGATCGGCGTCGGCCTGCGGCCGGTGCACTACCCGTACCTCCTGTCGCACTGGCCCGAGGTCGGGTTCTTCGAGATCATCACCGAGAACTTCCTCGACGCGCCGCAGCCGATGCGGCAGCTCGCGCGGATCCGCGAGCGGTACCCCGTCGTCCTCCACGGCGTGTCGCTCAACCTGCTCGGACACGCGGCGCTCGACGAGGCCTACCTCGATCGCGTCTGCCGCCTGGCCGACGAGGTCGACGCGCCGTTCGTGACCGATCACCTGTGCTGGACCGGGGCCCACGGCCTGTCGCATCACGACCTGCTGCCGACGCCCTACACCGACGATCTCGTCGAGCTCGCGGCGGAGCGCGCCCATGCCGTGCAACGCCGCCTCGGACGCCCGTTCGGGCTCGAGAACCTGTCGAGCTACGTCGAGTTTCGCGAGTCGACGATGACCGAGTGGGAGTTCTACACGCGGGTCGTCGAGCAAGCGGGCTGCTGGTTCATGTTCGACCTCAACAACATCTACGTCTCGAGCGTCAACCATGGCTTCGACGCGCACACCTACATCTCTTCGATCGACTTCACCCGGGTCCTGCAGACGCACCTCGCGGGCCACACCCGGCAACCGGATGGGGTGATCGTCGACACGCACGATCGGCCGATCTGCGACGAGGTCTGGGCCCTCTACGCGGAGGCGTGGCGGACCGCGGGGCCGTTTCCCACGCTGATCGAGTGGGATGCCGCGATCCCGCCGATGCCCGAGCTCCTCGCCGAGGTCGGCAAGGCCAGGCGCGTGCGGGAGACCCGGGCGTGAGGCGCGGGACCGCTCGGCTGGCCGAGCTCCAGCGGCAGTTCGGCGAGATGCTCCGCGCGCCCCTCGATCGCTCGTCCGGGACGCTGCGGGCGATCCCCGACCGTTACGATCCAGCGCTTCGAGCGGCGGTGGTCGGCGACGGCGGCGCGCGGCTGGCCGTCTACCATCGCCAGTACTGGTTCCGGCTGTTCGGCGTGCTCCAGCAGGCGTATCGCCTGGCGACGGCGCTGCTCGGGCCGTGGGCGTTCAACGATCTGGCCGCGAGGTTTCTGGTCGCGCACCCGCCGAGCGGCCACGATCTCGGTCGGGTCGTCGACGGCTTCGAGGCGTTCGTCGCCGGCGACGCGATCACGCGCTCCACAGTGCCACGCGAGGCGCTGATCGAGGCCGTCCGCATCGACGACGCGTTCCGCGCGGTGTTCGCGGCACCCGACGCCGCACCCGTGGTGTTGACGCCCGCGGACGCGGCGCGGCTGCTCGGCGCGCGGCTGCGCAGCGCGCCGGCGTTCGCGCTGATCGACGAGACGTGGCCGCTGATCGCGCTGCGCGACGCCTTGCCGATCACCCCGTCCGAGCGCGTGGTGGCGCTCCCTCCGCCACATGACCAGGGCCGGCGGACGTGGGCGATCTGTCGTGGTGCCGACGGCCAGCGGGTCCTACCGCTGAGCGCCGCCCACGCCGCGCTCCTGCGCCTGCTCGAGATGTATCCGCTCGGAGAGGCGCTCGCGCGACTCGAGCGGGATCTCGAGCCCGCCGTCGCGGCCGGCGTGCTCGTGGAAGCCCAGCGGTGGTT
>JAPLLF010000788.1 GCA_026387715.1 Pseudomonadota bacterium | reverse complement strand
GACCTCGTCGGGGACGCGGTGCGGGAAGCCGCCGAACCCGGCCTTGTCGACGACGAACGGCGCGACCAGCGGGATCGTCGCGATCGCGAAGGTGACGCCGAGCAGCGAGATCCGCCACAGCTCGGGGCCGATCGGCCCGCGTGGGGTGGGGTGCTGCCAGCGGCGCGCGGCGGCGGTGAACATCCGGTCGATCGGCCCGTCGGTGTCCATCGGCTCGGTGCGGCTGCCGTGCGAGACGATCCGGAGCAGCGCGTCGACGCCGCGCCCGACGAGCTTCCACAGGACGCCGATCGCGAGCGTGAAGCCGAGCCCGATGCCGACGAACGGGTGACACAGGAACACGAGCCCGCTCCACGCGGTCGCGCTCGCGAGCCCGGTCCCGGACGTGATCCAGCGGACCGCGTGGCCGAGGGCGAGCGGGAACACGGCGAGCGCCCAGGTCTGCGTGTAGAGCCCGACCTGGAAGGTGCCAGCGTTGCCGTGGCCCCAGCGCGACTCGCCGTTCATGAAGCCGATCACGCAGGCGGCGATCAGCGCCTGCCACGGCGTGGCGCCGAGCAGCCGCATGCCGCGGTAGGCGGCGGCGGGCTCGAGCACCAGCGGGAGGAACACGCTGAGCTGGAAGAAGAACACGAAGTGCCCGAACACTGCGGCGGGGAGCGCCGACGCGAGGTGCGGGATGACCTGGTAGTAGTAGGCGGACGCGAAGCCGCCGTTGGCCGACGGGTTCCACAGATCGAGGTCGCCGACGGACAGGCAGTCGGCGATCCGGCGCGCCTCGGCCATGTGGAACGACAGATCGTCGCCGACCAGCTCGCCGCGAAAGCAGTTCGCGTAGATGTACATCATCACGAGCGTGAGGACGGCGAGCGCGGGGAGGGCGCCGTGCTCGCGCAGAAGCGCGCCGCCATCGAGGAACACGTCCGCGTCGTCGTCGCGCCACGGATAGTGCAGCGCGCCGTACACCATCGACCCGAGGCCGACCAGCATCACCGCGAAGCCGGGAGCCACGATCGGGAGCGCCAGGCCGCTGCCGATCAGCGTGCCGATGGCGACCACGCCGCCGACGATCAGCGCGATCGTGCCCCACACGAGGAAGGGCGCCATGGGCTGGACGTGGTGCGGGAGCTCGTCCTCGGAGAGGTCCTCGGGCGCGTCGAGGTTCGCCGGTGGCGCGTCCGCGTTCTCGGTCACCTCGGTGATCGCCAGCGGGATCGCCGGCAGGTCCGCGGACATGTCGAGGGTCGAGTCGCGCACCGCGGTGGGCAGCGGCGTCTGATCGTCGAGGTCGTCGGTCACGCGGCGGGCTCGAGGAGATCCAGGATGTGGGCGTCCTCGAACGACGGCGTCGCGCCCCGCGCGCTCGCCACCGCCGCCGCCCAGCGACTCGCGGCGTGGCCGCACGCCGCGAGGTCCCACCCGAGCGTCATGGTGTGCACGAGGATCGCCAGGTAGGCATCGCCGCAGCCGACGTTGTCGCCGCCGGGCGTCGCGCGGACGCCCGGGATCTCGATGACGTCCGACGCGCCGTACAGCGTCGAGCCGTGCGCGCCGTGGGTCACCGCGATCACCCGCGGCTTGTCGGCGCGCAGCGTCGCGAGCGGATCGGCCCAGCCGAGCCAGTCGCCCAGCATCCGGACCTCGGCGTCGTTGAGCTTGATCAGGTCGGCGGCGGCGAGCGCGGCCACGAGCACCTCGCGCAGCGAGTTCGAGCCCCGATCGCTCGGCCGGAGGTTCAGGTCGTAGGCGCGCAGGCAGGTGCGCCGGCTCGCGACCTCGGCCGCCTGCCAGCCGGCGAAGCCTTCCGGGGTCCGCAGCGCGAGCGTGCCGTACACGAACACGCCGGCCTCGTCGATCGCCTGGCGCACCAGCTCGGTGCACGCGATCCGCTCCCACGCGCGGCCGCTCACCAGCGTGTAGCGCGGCTCGCCGCCGTCGAGCGTGACCATCACCTCGCCGGTCGCGCGCTCGGGATCGACCTGTACGAGCGTCGTGTCGACCACCTCGCCCAGCTGGTCGAGCGCGCGGCGGCCGTCGTCGTCGTCGCCGACGCGGGAGACCAGCTGCGCCCAGCCACCCGCCTGCCCGAGGTGCCAGGCGACGTTGGCGGGCGCCCCGCCGAGCTTGTCCCCGTCGGGAAAGCGGTCCCACAGGACCTCGCCCCAGACGACGACGGATTGATCGGGCGCGAAGCGCTTGTGATCGGTTGACATGGCGGTAACTTAGTGTAATTCATACACCATGGCGAAGGCCGACGGTCTCGACGACGTGTATGGCGGGTCGCTCGCCCTGCTCACCGACTTGTATCAAGTATCCATGGCCTGCGGCTACTGGAAGGCAGGTTTGGCGGAGCGGGAGGCCGTCTTCCACCTGACGTTCCGCCGACCGCCGTTCGGCGGCGGCTACGCGATCGCGGCCGGC
>JAPLLF010001087.1 GCA_026387715.1 Pseudomonadota bacterium | reverse complement strand
GTCGAACGCCGTGAACTTCGCGAAGCCCTTCGTCGACTGGACCTTCGTGATCGCAGCAGTCAACGTGGTCTTACCGTGATCGACGTGGCCGATCGTTCCGATGTTGACGTGGGGCTTGTTGCGAACGAACTTTTCTTTGGACACAGTCTTCTCCGGGGGTAGGCGTCAGTAGCGTCGGGATCAGGCGCGGACACGCGAAGTCATCGACTCGCGGATCTGGGTGGGGACTTCAGCGTAGTGGTCGAGTTCCATCGAGTAGGTCGCTCGGCCTCGGGTGGCGGAGCGCAGGTCGGTCGAATATCCAAACATCGAGGCCATGGGGACGAAACAGGCGACGGTCTGTACACCAGTCCGCGCGGTAATTCCAGCGACTTTTCCCCGTCTAGAGTGCAAATCACCGAGCACGTCACCGACGTGCTCGTCGGGCGTGACCACCTCGAGCGACATGATCGGCTCGAGGATGACCGGACCGGCCTTCGCGACGGCCGCGAGGAAGGCCTTGGCGCCCGCCACCTTGAAGGCGTAAAGGTTTGAATCTACAGGATGAAAGCTACCACCGACGACCTGAACACGGAGGTCGGTCAGGGGGTGGCTAGTCGAGACGCCACGCGCGACGGCCTCGCCGATCCCAGCCTCGACGGCGCGGGTGAACTCGTCTGGGATCTCGCTCGCCGGGGCCCGATTTTCGTACACGAATCCGCCGCCGCGCGAGATCGGCTCGACGACCACCTGGACGTGACCGTACTCGCCGCGCGGACCGCCCAGCGACGACGCGACGCGGACGAACTTGTGGTCGCCCTCGGCCCGGGTCGAGATGGTCTCGCGGTAGGCGACCTGTGGGGTACCGACGCTCGCGTTGACGTTGAACTCGCGGCGGAGGCGGTCGACGACGATCTCGAGGTGGAGCTCGCCCATCCCGCTGATCACGATCTGGCCCGACTCGGCGTCGGTGCGGACGCGGAACGAGGGGTCCTCGATGGCGAGGCGCTCGAGCGAGATCAGCAGGCGATCGTGATCTTCCTGAGTCTCGGGGGTCACCGCGATGCCCATGACCGGGTCCGGGATCGCAATGGTGTCGAGCAGGATCGGGGAGCGTGGGTCGCAGATCGTGTCGCCGGTGGCCAGCTTCGCGCCGACGATGGCGCCGATCATGCCGGTCTCGATCTGGGAGATCTCCTCGCGGTGGTTCGCGAACATGCGAACGAGCCGCGGGATCTCGACGAGGTTATTGCGCGTCGCGTCGAGGACGGTATCACCGACGCGGAGGGAGCCCGCGTAGACCCGCACGAAGGTCAGCTGGTTGTTGCCGGCGTCGGTCTGGACCTTGAACGCCAGGGCCGCGAGCGGTGCCGACAGGGCGGGCTCGCGCGCCAGCGTGGGCGCGGCGAGCGGGTCGCTCGGCTCGCGACCGCGAACGACGCCGAGGTCCGAAGGGGCCGGCAAGAAGTCGACGACGGCGTCGAGCAGGTTGTGGATGCCCTGGTTGCGGAACGCCGAGCCGACGAGCGTGGGCACACCACGGCCCGCCAGCGTGACGCGGCGGAGGGCGGCGCGGATGAGCTCGGGCGGCAAGTCGCGACCCCCGACCCAGGCGGCCATCAGCTCGTCGTCGAGCTCGGCGAGCACCTCGAGCATCTGCTCGCGGGCGCGGCTGGCCGCGGGGATCCGCACGTGCGGGATCGGACCGTCGGAGAACGTGGCGCCGAACGAACCCTCGTCCCACGTGCGCGCGCGCCGCGTGATGAGGTCGATGACGCCGCCAAAGCCGTTGTGCGCCAGCGGCCCCGTCGAGGACGTGCGCGCCGTGCCGACGCCGGGAGCGTGCGGGGAGAACATCGGCATCTGGATCGCGATCGGCGTGGCGCCGAGGCGAGCGCGCATCTCGGTGAGGACGCGGTCGGGATCGGCGCCTTCGCGATCGCACTTGTTGATGAACGCGAGGCGCGGCGTCTTGTACTTGTCGGCCTGGCGCCAGACGGTCTCGCTCTGCGACTCGACGCCCGAGACCGCGCAGAACACCGCGATGGCGCCATCGAGGACCCGTAGCGAGCGCTCGACCTCCATCGTGAAGTCGACGTGGCCTGGCGTGTCGATGAGGTTCACGGCGAACGACTCGCCGTCGCGGCGCCAGCGAAACGTCGTCGCGGCGGCGGTGATCGAGATGCCGCGCTCCTGCTCCTGCTGCATCCAGTCGGTGGTGGCAGCCCCGTCGTCGACCTCACCCATGCGGGAGGTCGCACCGGAGTAGAACAGGATGCGCTCGGTCGTCGTCGTCTTACCGGCGTCGACGTGCGCCATGATCCCGATGTTCCGGATCAACCGGGCGTCGAGAGCTGGCGTCTGCGTAGCGGACCGCATGGCTGGTTCGATAAGAAGATCGAACGCCGCGGGGCGAGAAGGAGACCGTCAGGTCCGACGAAACTTTGCTCGTCGGCGGTGGCGGTCGAACGAGCTCGTGGTTCGCATTTCATCAATGCGCCTTCGAGCCCCGCGTGTTGCTTAGATCTTCTCGATCGGTCCTTTTAATCTAGAGTCGAGTCGCCGCGAGCTTACCAGCGATAGTGGGCGAACGCCTTGTTGGCGTCGGCCATCTTGTGCACGTCTTCGCGCTTCTTCACCGCGTTGCCACGGTTCTGAGCGGCGTCGACGATCTCGTTGGCGAGGCGGTCGACCATCGTCTTCTCGTTGCGGCCACGAGCGTACTCGATCAGCCAGCGCATACCGAGCGCGAGCGAGCGATCCGGGCGGACGTCGATCGGCACCTGGTAGGTCGAGCCACCGACGCGGCGGCTCTTCACTTCGACGCGGGGACGCACGTTCGACAGTGCGCGGTCCCACACCTTCAACGGATCGTCCTTCGCGCGCTCGGCGACGGCATCGAGGGCACCGTAGACGATCGCCTCGGCAGTGGCCTTCTTGCCATCGCTCATCACGATGTTCACGAACTTCGTGATCCGGCGGCGGACGTCCATCGGGGCATCCGTGAACTTCGGATCCGGGAGGACCTTACGCTTGGGAACTTCACCTTTACGCGGCATCTTCAGCTCTCTTCTTACTTCGGACGCTTGGCGCCGTACTTCGACCGGCTCTGCTTGCGGTTCTGGACACCGGTGGTGTCGAGCGTGCCGCGGATGATGTGGTAGCGCACGCCCGGCAGATCCTTGACGCGACCGCCGCGGATCAGCACGACCGAGTGCTCCTGAAGGTTGTGTCCCTCACCCGGGATGTACGACGTGACTTCCATGCCGTTGGTGAGGCGGACGCGTGCGACCTTACGAAGAGCCGAATTCGGCTTCTTCGGCGTGGTCGTGTAGACGCGCGTGCAGACGCCGCGCTTTTGCGGGCACTGCTTGAGGGCCGGCGACGCACTCTTCGTGCGAACCTTTTCGCGGCCGTTTCGGACGAGCTGATTGATCGTGGGCATGACGGATCCTGGTCGGACGTAGCGGGATGCGGACTCTATAGGTTCCCCTTGCCGGTGTCAAGGGGATCTGGGTCTTCAGGGGGACTGGGGCTGGTCGATTCGACCTGTTGATGCGCGCCTTGATCGCCCTCGTAGCACTGTCGGCGCCCGCAATGGCAGAGCCGATGACAATAGATGGTTGGTTGACCGTCGAGACGCCTGCGGCGATCGCCGTGTCAGACGTGCACGAAAGCACGTTCCGCACCGGCGCGATGCCCGCGGTCGGCCTCTACGCCTCCCATGGGCACCTCGCGATCGGCCTTCGGGGCCGGGCCGGGGCGCTTCGGGATGGGCCGCCGCCTGGGAATCATATGAAAGATCCAGGCATTGGAGGGCTGGGGACGATCGGAGTCGCGGTTCGCGCCGGGATCGGCGGAGGTTGGGTCGAGATGGTCGGTGGCGGCGGGATCACCGGTACGGATCGCGTGCCCATCTTCGAGCTCGGCGTTGGCTACACCTTCGCGGTGGGCTCGATCGATCTCGGGCCGAGCGTGCGCTACGTGAAGATCGTCAGCGAGGACCCGATGGCCGCGCTCGGCACCGCCGATCTCGCCCTGGTGGGGATCGACCTGCGGTTCGGCGCTGACCGAGCTCCCCGCTACATGCCCCACACGACGTTCGTCGCAGTGGAAGCCACACCCCCACCCTCCCCACCCGAGATCGTCGCGATCGATCCCGATGCGGATGAGATCGTCGATCGCGACGCCAGCTGCATCGAGAGCCTCGAGGGTTGCCCGATCGCACCCGACATCTTCGTCGTCGACGATCGGATCGTCCTCGACGAGCGGGTCCTGTTCGACGTCAACCGGGCACGCGTCCGCGGCCCCGGCCGCGAGGCCCTGACCGCGATCGCGCGCGCCTGGCGGGCGCATCCCGAGTGGAAGCGCATCACCGTCGAGGGCCACGCCGACGTGCGCGGCAGCGACGCCTACAACCAGCAGCTCAGCCAGCTCCGGGCCGAGCGCTGCCGCACCACCCTCGTCAAGGCTGGCTTCGATGCCGCGCAGATCGACGCGGTCGGCTACGGCCGATCGCGGCCGCGCGACCCCGGCACCGACGAGGCCGCGTTCGCCCGCAATCGCCGGGTCGAGTTCGTCATCGATCGCAGGAGCTCCAAGTGACGCACCTCGCCTCGCTCGTCCGCTTCACCTCCATCCTCTCCGTCATCGCCATCACGGCTAGCTGCGGAGACTCGCTGGTCAGCGATCCGTGCGAAGTCGGCTACCACGCCCGCGGAGGGACCTGCATCGCGCTGGCGCCAGCCCCCGATGGGCCGGTGACGGACGCCCCGGTCCACGATGCAGTCGATGGCGCCCCGGACGGTGCCACGGTCGCGGACGCCGGCCTCGACGGCTCGGTCGTGGACGCCGGGCCGGATGCCACCGTCCTGGACGCTGGCCCAGACGCCACGGTGGCAGATGCCGGCCCGGACGCTCCGTGGACACCCGATGCTCCCCCGATGCCCGATGCATCGATCCCCGACGCCCCGGTGTGCTCGCTGGACCGACTATGCGAACTACCACCTCGGGATGACCAGGGTGCTCGGCAACGCGATCGCGATCGGCGCGTCGTCGACGGTCCGCGTCGGCTGGTATCGCGGCAGCGCCGGCGAGACGGTCCACGCCAACACCCACCTCGCCGCGCTCATCGGGCTCGGCGCGGTCGGGCGACCGTCGACGCACGTCACGCTCGCGACGCCGGTGTTCGACAACGTCGACGTCGTCGTGATCGAGCCGCAGACCAGCGACGGCAACGCGACCGAGGCTCTCGCGACCGCGTGGGCCACGCCGCTCCACGACTTCCTGCTCCGCGGCGGCGTCGCCGTGGTCCTCGAGGGTAGCGCCGGCACGAGCTACCGCTTCGCCGCCGGGGCGCAGCTGTTCACGGTCGCGCCGCCGGTCGACGTCACCGACCAGCAAGCGATCGTCGTCGCGGTCGGCGACGCGATCGCCCAGGGCGTGCCCGTGCCCTACCTCGCCGAGGGCAGCTCGGTCGTGTGGCCCACCGTCTCGCAACCCGCGATCGTCGTCGGCGGCGAGACCCTCGCGTTCCACCGCTGGGTGCAGTAGCCGCGAGCTAGCTACCTAGAGCGTGAGCGGGCCGCTGTGGAGGTACTTCGCGGCGTGGCGCTTGGCGTCGATGTCGCGAAACACGCGCTCGATCTGATCGGCGGCGAGCCCGAGCGCCGCGCCGCACGCGGCGGCGGAGATGTCGTGGTGGCGGGCGTAGAGACACGCGTCCATCCGGTCGTACGGGAGGGAGAAGTAGAACTCCTCCTGCGACTGCGGCAACGAGTAGGTGTCGGTGGTCGGCGGCCGCGCGCGGATCTCCTCGGGGATGCCGAGCACCGCCGCGAGCTCGTAGACCTGGGTCTTGTAGAGGTGCGCGATCGGCTTGATGTCGGCCGCGCCGTCGCCGTTCTTGACGAAGAAGCCCTGGTCGTACTCGAGCAGGTTCGGCGTTCCGGCGACGGCGAACACCAGGCGATCGGCGTGGTAGTACTCGAGCATCTTGCGCGTGCGCTGCTTGAAGTTCGTCGACGCGACGATCTGCAGGTAGGCGGCGGGCGTCAGCGCTCTCGAGCACCGAGGGCAACACGAGCTTGCACTTCCAGTCGTCACGGTAGGCGGGCACGACCATGCGGATCGCGTCGTCGCGTCGCGTGTAGCACCCCGCGGCCGCGAGCATCGGCGACAGATCCTCGTCGACCGTCGGCATGCCCAGGTGGTCGGCGATCACCCGCCCGAGCCGCACGGTGTCCTCGGAGCTATCGCGCTCGTTCATGAACAGCCCGAGCACCGCGTCCTTGCCGAGCGCGCGCACCGCGAGCCCCGCGACGACGGAGCTGTCGATGCCGCCCGACAACCCGACCACGAGCCCGCGCCGCTTCAGATCGCCGCGGACGCCCTTCACGAGCCACGCGCAGATCCGATCGACCTCCGCGGCGGCGCCGGCGCCCAGCCGCACGCTGTCGAGCGAGAACCCGGTCACGACGTCTTCTTGTCGACGAACGTCACGAGCGCGTCCACCGAGTCGAAGTTCTGCGGGACCATCTCGTCGTCGACGACCGTCAGGCTCCACTCGCTCTCGACGAACGAGACCAGCTCGAGCACGCCGGTCGAGTCGATGATCCCTTGATCGAGGAACGACGTCTGATCGCTGAACGCCTCGGGATCCGCCATGTAGAAGTTCTTCGTGACGAATTCGCGGATGCGGGTACGAAGAGCGGTAAGGACGGCTGCGTTACTCATGTGTTCTCCATTCGGCGCGCCGCGACGACGCGCGGGGCGCCCGATTCGTCGCGAAAGAATTCGATCGCGTCGTAGCCCTTCGCACGACCGATCACGAGCTCGAGCTGACGTTCCTGCCCCAGCCCGAACTCGAAGCACAGCCACCCGCCCGCGCGGAGCAACGGCAGCGCCTCGCGCGCGACCCGCTGGTGGATCGTCACGCCGTACGGGCCGCCGTCGAACGCCTCGCGCGGCTCGTCGGCGAGATCGTCGCGGGTGGCGAGCTTGCTCGTCGAGATGTACGGCGGATTGCACGTGATGAGGTCGTAGGGCCCATCACCAGACGGCACCCCGGCGAACAGGTCCCCCTGGAGGACGGTGATCCGATCACCGAGGCCGAGCCGCGCGACGTTCCTGCGCGCCAGCGCGACGCAGCCGTCCGTGAGATCGCAGGCGATGAAGCGCACCGCGGGCACCGCGACCGCGATCGCGCACGCGAGGTTCCCGGTGCCACAACACACGTCGATGGCGCGCGAGCCGGCCAGCTTCGCGATCGCCGTGCGGGCGAGCAGCTCGGTCTCGGGGCGGGGGCGCAGCGCGTCGGGGCCGATCTCGATGTCGATGCCGAAGAACGGAACCAGGGTCATCGGATACGCCTCATCGGAGATCCGTCTTCTTGATCTTGCCGGTCGTGGTCTTCGGCAGCTCGGGGATGATCTCGATGTACTTCGGCACCATGAAGCTCTCGAGGTGCTGCTGACAGTGCTGCTGGATCTGCTTGCCGTCGAGGGTCGCGCCGGCGTCGAGCACGACGTACGCCTTCACCGCCTGGCCGAGGAGCTCGTCGGGTACCCCGATCACCGCCACCTCGCGCACGCCCTGGAGGTTCGTGATCACGCTCTCGACCTCCTTGGGCGCGACCTTCTCACCGCGTGACTTGATGATGTCGTCCATCCGTCCGACGAAGTAGAGGTAGCCCTCGTCGTCGAGCTTGCAGAAGTCGCCGGTGTAGAGCACCTGCTCGCCCGGAATCGGCCCCGGGCGCAGCTTCTTCGCGGTGGCCTCGGGCTTCTCCCAGTACCCCTTCATCACGGTCGCGCCGCGGATCACCAGCTGGCCGACCTCGCCGGTCGGCACCTTGCGATCCTCGTCGTCGACGATCCACAGCTCGGTGTTCGGGATCGCGATGCCGACGCTCTCCGGCTTGCGATCGATGTCCTTCGGCGGCAGGTACGTGCACCGCTTGCACTCGGTCAGGCCGTACATCGAATAGATCCGCGCCGCGGGGAACAGGCCGCGCAACATCGTGATGTGCTTCACCGGCAGCGCTGCCGCGGTGTTGGTGACGTAGCGGATCGCCGAGAAGTCGTACTGCGCGAGCGTCGTCATGCCAGCCAGCACGGCGAAGATCGTCGGCACGCCGGGGAATCCGGTCACCTTCTCGTCGACGACCTTCTTGAGCACCTGCGCGGGGAACGCGAAGCTGCGCTCGAGCACCAGGCGCGCGCCGGCCTTGAACGCCATGATCAGCTGGTAGAGCCCGTAGTCGAACGCGAGCGGCAAGACGCCGAGGATGACCTCGTCGGGTTGCACGTCGAGGTACGCGGAGATCGACGCACACGCCGTGAGCATGTTGCGGTGCGTGAGCATCACGCCCTTGGGCTCGCCGGTCGAACCCGAGGTGTAGATGATCGATGCGAGATCGATGTCGATGCAGCGCCGCGGCGGGCCGTCGCCGGCCATCACCGCCGCCTCCCACGTCGTGATGTCGGGGAGGCCCTCGACCAGGGTGCGCGTGCGCTCGTCGAGCTTGCCCGCGATGATCACGCTCGTGAGGTGCGGGGACTTCTTCGCGCCGTCACCGAAGATCCGCGCGAGGTGCCCGTCGGAGATCAGCACCTTCGCGCGGCAATCGTTGAGCAGGTAGGCGAGCTTGTCGGCCTTGGTCAGCGGGCTGACGATCGAGACGATCGCGTTCGCGGCGAGCACCCCCCAGAACGCGACGACGGTCTCGACGGTGTTGTCGCCGAACACGACCACGCGATCGCCCCGCACCACCCCCTTGCCGGCGAGGGTCGCGGCCAGCGCGCGCGCGCGGATCGCGAGCTCGCCGTAGCTGTAGCGACGATCGCCACACACCAGCGCGATGGCCTTGGGCGTCCGCGCCGCAGACACGAACAGGTAGTCGTGAAGGAGAGGAGTGGCGGTCATGCAACTTCGGTGATGGTAGGGGTGATCGAGCGGACGTGGGTCTGAGGATCGGCGGCGACGAGATCGCGGTGCAGGAGCTGGGTCGACAGCACCCCGACCAGCGCCATGTTATCGGCATTCGAGACGCCGTCGGGGCGCGTCCCCGCCGTGATGCACTTCGCCCACAGCTGCGCGATGGCACGCGGCTCGAACACCCCGGCGTCGCGCACCGCACGCTCGCTCAGGACCTCGGCGACCCAGTCCAGCGGCTGGCCGCTGGCGTCGGGGATGAACGCGAGCGCATCGGGCGCGCGGTAGGGCTGCTTGGGCCGCTTGATGATCGAGGCCGGCACGAGATCCTTCGCCGCCCGCTTGAGCACGTGCTTCTCGTCGAGCACGCGCAGCTTGTAGTCGGCGGGCAACGACATCGCGAGGTCGACCACGTCCTTGTCGAGGAACGGAAACCGCCCCTCGACCGAGCTCGCCATCGCCATCCGATCGCCCTGCGACGACAGGAGGTATCCCGACAGCAGCGTGCGGATCTCGACGTACTGGTCGCGCGCGAGCGGATCCCAGCCATGGAGCTCGTCGGGGATCGTCGCGAGGAACCGCGCGACGGGATCGCCGGACGAGGAGACCGCCGCGCGCATCTCCGCGGAGAACAGGCGCTGCAACGCGACGGCGCTCTTCCAGCGAGGCGCGTGGGCGAAGTCGGGCTCGTGCGCGCGATCGAGATCCCGTCCGAAGAACTCGCGCGCCATGGCCGTCGCGCGCGCGGGCGAGCGCGTGAGGTAGGGATACAGCTTGCGCAGGAGCAGCGGCCGCAGCTGCGACTGCGGCTCGCGCGCCCAGAACCGTCGCACGCGCGCCTCGCGGAAGATGTCGTAGCCCGCGAGCATCTCGTCGGCGCCCTCCCCCGTGAGCACGACCTTGATGCCGCGGTCGCGCACGAGCCTGGCCAGCAGGTAGAGCGGCGCCGGGGCGGTGCGCAGGATGGGGCGCTCGGTGTGCAGGATGGCCTCGGGAAACGCGGCGGCGATGTCACGGCGGGAGACGACGATCTCGCTGTGATCGCTGCCGAGCCGCGCCACCATCTCGCGCTGGTAGCCGGTCTCGTCGTACTCGACGTCGGCGAACCGCAGCGAGAAGGTCCGCAGCTGCCCGCCGATCGCGCGCTGCGCGAGCGCCGCGACCAGCGAGCTGTCGAGCCCTCCGGACAGGTAGCTGCCGACGGTGACGTCCGCGCGGACCATGCGGAGGTGCGTCGCGCGCTCGAGCGCGGCGCGCAGCGCCTCGGTCGCGTCCTCGATCGAGCCCTGGAACGACTCGTCGTACCTGGGCGCCCAGTAGCAGACCTCGCGGACCCCCTCGGGCGCGTACACCCGGTAGTGCCCCGGGCGCAGCTCCTCGACACCGGCGAACGGGGTGCGTGGAGCGAGCGACGTCCAGAACGTGAACGTCTCGGCGAGCCCGCCCGGATCGAGCGCGCGCGGGATGGTCGGGTCGCCGGCGAAGATCGCCTTGACCTCGCTCGCGAACCACACGCGCCCGGCGTGGGCGCAGAGGTAGAGCGGGCGTACCCCGAGGCGGTCGCGCGCGACGACGAGCGTGCGGGTCGCGCGATCCCAGATCGCGATCGCGAACTGGCCGTTGAAGCGCTCGAAGCAGCGCTCGCCCCACGCGCGGTAGGCCGCGAGCACGACCTCCGTGTCGCTGTGGGTGTGGAACGCGAGGCCCTGCGCGACGAGCTCGGCGCGGAGCTCGACGTAGTTGAAGACCTCGCCGTTGTACGAGATCACGAGATCGCCGTACGTCATCGGCTGCTGACCGCTCGCGAGGTCGATGATCGACAGCCGGGCGTGCGCGAGGCCGATCGTTCGCTCACCACCCCGATCGTGGCCCCGATCGAGGTAGACGCCCTGCTCGTCCGGCCCACGATGGTGAAGCGCCCCCGCCATCGCGACGAGCGCCTCGCGGGTGGGAGGCAGGGCCGCGTGCGCGAGGACGCCAGCGATGCCGCACATGGGCGATCATCCTAGGCTGTTTCGGGCGACGCACGCGACGCGAGGCACTAATTTCACGTTACGTTGACCTGGTCCAAGTGCCGGATCCGGACTCACGCATCGGGCGTCTCGTCGACGAGCGCTACAAGATCCTCATCGACGATCGCTACAAGATCCTCGACGCCATGGCGTCGGGATCGATGGGTGCGGTCTACAAGGCCGAGCGCGTCCCGGTCGGCAAGCTCGTCGCGATCAAGTTCCTCCACGCGTCGTTCGCCAACGATGGCGAGTTCCTGATCCGCTTCGAGCGCGAGACCCAGGTGATGAGCCGGCTCGCGCACCCCAACTGCGTCTCGGTCGTCGACTTCGGCGTCTGGGAGGCGGCGCCCTACCTCGTGATGGACTTCGTCGATGGACGCACGCTGCGCGCGATCATCGACGACGGCCCGCTGCCCATCCCGCGCGCGCTCCTGCTCGCGCGCCAGATCGCGGCGGGCCTCGCCCACGCGCACACGCACCAGGTGGTGCACCGCGACGTCAAGCCCGCGAACATCATGGTCAGCGACGAGATCGGCAGCGGCGAGCGGGTCAGGATCCTCGACTTCGGCCTCGCCCGCTTGCGCGGTGGTGGTGGCCGCGATGCGACGCAGACCAACGTCGTCGTCGGCACACCGAACTACATGGCCCCCGAGCAGACGGTGGCCGGCGGCACCGTCGATGTGTGCACCGACATCTACGCGGCGGGGGTCACGCTCTACGAGCTGATCGTCGGCGACAAGCCATTCGCGGCAGAGGAGACCATGCAGCTCCTCGCGAAGCACCGCTCGGCCCCGATCCCGCGGCTGGCGGAGCACGTGGCCGAGGGCACGGAGCTCCCCGCCGGCTTGCAGGAGGTGATCGACACCGCGATGGCGAAGAAGCCCGACGATCGCTACCAGACCGCGATCGAGCTGGCCGACGCGATCGGCGCGGTGCTCGCGACCTACGACAGCGGCGGGCGTCCAACCGGCGAGCTGCGCATCCCCGGCTCGTCTGCGGTGCGCGCCCAGCGCCCGCCGGTCGGTGCCGACACCGCGTCGCTCGCGCCGACGATGCCCCACATCGTGCCAGCGACGTCGGCGGGGCCACGCTGGAAGAAGCCGTTGCTCGGCGCGGTGATCCTGTTCGGCGGCATCGCGGCGGCCGCGGCATACCTGATCGCGCGCGGCCACGATCATCCCGACGCCGACACGATCGGCCAGATCGCCGCGATCGTGCCGCGCGACGCGATCGCGACTCCCGAAGATGCAGGGCGCAACCTCCCCGATGCCGTGATCGTCGAGCTCGACGCCGCGCCGATCGACGGCGCGGGCACCGGATCGAACGCCGCCGCCGTCGACGACAACGAGATCGAGATCGATCCCGAGAAGGCCGACGATCCGAACCCGGATCCCGATGGCCACGACGCGATCGACGAGGCCACCGACGCGCCGAAGTCGACCGACGATGCCGCGAAGCGCGCGCCCGTCGTCGCCGAGCCCCTCGCGAAGACGATCGGCGAGGCCGTCCAGCAGATCAAGGCAGGCAAGCGCGAACTCGCGCTCAAGAGCCTCGAGGCCATGCGGTCGAACAATCCGAAGTCCGCGTACATCCCGTTCCTGATCGGGAACCTCTACTTCGACAAGACCTGGTGGGGCGTCGCGCTCGACTACTACAAGGTCGCGATCGCGAAGAACGCGGCCTACAAGAAGAACCCGATCTTGAACCAGAACGTGATCACGACGCTCGCGAGCACGCGAACGCGTCGCACCGCGCAGAGCTTCCTGCGCTTCACCGTCGGCGGTCCGGCAGGCCCCTACCTCCGGTACGCCGCGGCACACCACAAGAACGACGTCGTGCGGAAGCAGGCAGCGGCGCTCGCCAGGGTGGTGCGATGATCGGCCGGATGCTCGGAGGCGCGGGCATGCTTGCGCTCGGGCTCGTCTGCTGCATCACGATCCCCCCTTATCAGGGGGTCCCCGAGGATGCCAGCGACGGCGTCGTCGATACCAACCCTGGTTTGACCCCTCTCGCGCGCCTGATCGGCAACGCGTACCGTGATCAGGACATGTCGGGTCAAGGCACGGTCATGATGACGTACGACGGCTACGGCATCTCGACCGCCGGGATCGCCGCCGGAGATCTGGTGCTGTTCATCGCGAACATCGACAACGGCAACGACAAGATCTGGTCGCTACCGTTCGGCTTCACGCAGCTCGCCCAGCACTTCTACGGAGCGGACGGACAGACCTACTTCGCCGCATGGAAGATCGCGACCGCGGGCGAGCCGACGTTTTACGCCGGCACCTACGACAAGACCACCGGCGTCACGAGCGCCGCCGCGACGATCTCGTTGATCGCGATCAGCGGCGCAGATCCAGACGCGCCGATCGATCCGGCTTCGGGCGTGTTGCGCACCGACTCCTCCCTGGCGACGTCGCCGGTCGACGTCAGCTCGTCCGGCGTCGTGGCCACCGTCGACCACAGCCTGATCGTGATGGCCGCCGGCGCCGACTGGACCCCATACGATGGGACGAACACGTTCGAACCTCCCACCGGCTTCACCACCCTCACGCAGATCGCCGATGAGAACACCCACTGGCACTGGACGTCACAGGCGATCGCGACCAAGGCCCAGGCAGCGAAGGGCCCCACGGGCCCTCTCACGGCGACCCTGACAGGACACCCGTTCGCCGCTCCGAGCATGGCAGGCCCCGGTGCGGGATGGAGCGTCGTCATCGCCGTCGCTCCTCCGCATGCGCCGTAGCACTCACGCCACGTCGATCAACGCGTCGTCCATCGTCCCCTTGCGGGCGACCTCGCGGTAGTAGCGCAGGAACTTCGACAGCTTCGAGTCGGGATCGGTGACGTCGAGCTGTGCCTTGTAGCGACCGTCGATCCGCTGGGCGATCGGCATCAGCACCTGCTTGGCGCACACCCAGTCGACCGCCACGGCATCGTCGCCGGCGACGACGGTGTTCGCGCGATGGGCCGTCGCCTCGTCGAGCCGGATGTCCGCCCGATCGTCGTCCCACGCGGCCGACGCGGGCGGCGAGATCGCGACCCACTCCGCCACCGCGAGGTAGAGATCCGGGGACCGAACGTGCGTCGCGAAGTGCGCGAGCGGGCCTGCCATCCGCCAGGTCGCCTCGGGGTTGCCGAAGTAGTGGATCGAGTTGTAGCCCTCGGTGCGCGGATCGGTCCCGAACCGGCCAGCGCTCATGTCGACGATGCCCATCGCGCTCTTGCAGCACGCCGTCATCCCGGTCGCGCTGTGCTCGTTCACGGTGACCATCGAGATCCACGTGAGCTTGCGGTCGACCTTCGTGCGCTTGTCGCCCTCGACCTTGAAGATCCCATCGGCGAAGTCGATCTGCAGGCCGCTCCGCGGCGACGTGAACACGGGCCACGACAGCGGCGTCCGGGTCTCCTCGAACCATCCGCGCTTCAACGCGTACGCGCGCTCGAAGTCCCAGCGCATCCCGTCACGCACCTCCCCGGGCTTGATCGGCCCGCGCCCATCGCCGCCGTAGACCCCGTGGGCGTGTGGCGCGTCGTGCCAGTGATCGTCGGCGAGCTCGCTGGGCGCGGCATCGACGAGCCCGACGAAGCTGACCGGCGCCCCGCTCTTGTCGAAGTGATCGACCAGATCCCCGAGCTTGGTCCACCCGGGCACGTCGACGTTGCGCGCGCTGTCGCGCGAGAACGCCCGCGACAGCCCCGAACCGTTCGCGAGCCGGAAGTGCGTGTTCTCGAACACGACGATCTCGCCGGTGAAGCCGGGCCGCGCCAGGATGCGCTCGATCGTGCGCTTCACCGCCGCGACGTTCGACATCCCCTGGTTCCACCACTGGGCGCTGATCTTGAGGATGACCAGATCGTCGACGCCGACGAGCTTGTCGACGCCGGCCTTGTCGAGCACCTGATCGACGTTCGCCTCGACGGTGCCGCCCTTCGCGACATGGACCGTGCGCCGCTCGGTGGCGGGATCGTGCGCGCGCAGCGGCGGCGTTGCCGTGAACGCCGCGCTGCGCGTCCACCGCGTGAGCTTGCTCTTCAGCTTCTTGCGCAGCACGAACGCCACGGTGCCGACCACCGCGAGCCCGCCGCCGATGAACGTTCGCCTCGTGAGCTTGTTCATGTGTCCTCGTCGAGCTCGGTCATGTACCAGGCGTTGGGGTTGCACAACACCTCGCGTGGGATCGGGGAGCTCGTCGCCACGCTGATGATCACCGAGCGATCGACGTTCCGCAACGAGAACCAGTGCTTCGCGAGCACGTCGCGCACCCACGGATGGCCGAGGTAGCGGAACTCGACGGTCGTGTGCCCCCGCGCGTACAACGCGGGCGCGAGCTGACCCAGCAGCGCGTCGAGCGCCTCGGGGCCCGTGCCGAACAGATCGACGAGCTCGGCCGGGCCACCCGCATCACCGCGCACGACGGCATACGCGAGCAGCGCCCCACCAGCGCGCTCGTGCAAGATCGCGATCGCGTTGTGCTCGGTCGGCTTGCGCAGGAAGCGCCAGCGCAGGAACTCGCTCGTGCGTGGACACGCGACCAGCGAGCGATCCGCGCGCTCCCACAGCCGATCGAAGCGCGCGTCGACGTCGGCGACCCACGCGAGCCTCTGCGTGCGCGCCCCCGGCAACGCGCGCGCGCGCGAGGCCGTCGCCACCGCGCGATCGACGATCGCGCCGCCGAGCCGCGACCGGAGGTCCCAGCCGAACCGCTTCTGGATGTACGGGCCGAACCGCAGCACGCGGACGTAGCGACCCATCTGCCCGAGTTCGTGGTAGCCGGTGCGCTTGTGGATCGCGACCGCGTGGGCGTTCGGGTACCCGTACGACAGCGCGTACGTCGCCTCGATGTGCCGCTTCACCGCGCGCTGGAGGACGATCGCCGGCAGGCCGCTGCGATGGTGCTTGTCGATCGCGAAGTCCGCGAGGAGCGCCCCCCGCGCGACCACGCCGTCGTACGCCAGCGTGCGTGGCGCCAGCCCCGCGCAGCCGATCGCCGGACCATCGTCGGCGAACAGCAGGAACGCCTCCCCCTTCCCGGCCGGATTGTCCTCGTAGAACCAGCGGTGCTTCGCCTTGAGGTCACCGTGGACCGGCAGGTTCTCCGTCCACAACCGGATCAGGGCCTCGCGCGCCTCCGCGGGCTCGGTGAGGACCGCGCGATACGCCACGTCGTTAGTGGGTCCACTTGTCTTCGCGGCGGTGCTCGCCGTCGTCGTACTCGTGCGCCATCACGAAGTGATACGCGACCTCGCGCGCCTTCTCCGACTCGACGATGCACTCGAACAGCCACTCGCCGTCGACCTCGGTCGGCTCGACCTGGACGTACGCGACCTCCGACGGGAACACGAGGAGCTCACCGACCAGATCCTTGGCGCGCGCGAGCTGCACGACCCGGGTGTGCTCGTCCTCCGTGAGCAGCGTCCAGTGGAAGTCCTCGTGATCGAGCAAGACGACCTCCGGAGTGCCCGCGCGGAGGATGCAATTCGCGTGGCCCTGGAGCCAGGTCCAGAACTTGTCGAACGCGAGAGTCGTCGCCACCGTCGCCAGAGTGCGCTTCGTCGTCTGTGCCATACCGGCGCGGAGCATAGCCACCGGCGGGCGGAGTGCAAGGACTCCCTACCAATGACCGCTGATCGAGGCCCCCCCGCCACCGCCGACGACGACCGGAGCGATCGTGACGAGGTGAGCGCCCTCGGCGGAGGGCGCATCGAACCAGTAGAGGCCGACGCCGATCGCCCCCACCACGACCGCCGCGCCCCCGAGGAGCCACGTCGAGGTCACCGCGGCGTCGCGCCGGCGGACGAAGCGCTCGTAGGCGTCGGCATCGGTCGCCGGGCGATCGCCCACCGCGATCGCCGTCCGCAGATCGGAGGCATGGCCGTCGGCCGCCAGCGCGACGCCACCGGCGATGAGCGCGCCGAGCCCGAGCGCCCCGGCGCTCGTCAACACCCACGGGACGGCCTTGCGCTGCGTGGTGCGCTGGAGCGGCGCCTCGAGCTTGATCGTCTGGCCACGGCTCACGGACAGCTCGCGCGCGACGGGCTCGCGCCCCGAGCGCAGGAGCGTGATGACGTGCTTGCCGGCGACGAGCTCGAGCGCGCCCATCGGCATCACGCCGTACGGGCGACCATCCACCATCACGCGGGTCGCGGCCTCGGTCACGAGCGTGACGCGTGCCGGCCTGGCCACGAGCTTGACGTCGATCAGGTCCGACGCGCCGAGCACCGCGCGTCGGTGGGTCTCGACCGTCTCGAAGCCCTCCGCCACCACCTTGACGACGTGGTCCCCCGGCTCGACGTCGACGAGCGCGAACGGCTCGAGCGGCTTGCCATCGAGGGTCGCGGTGATGCCGTTGGTCGCGTCACCCACGGCGTCACCGATCTCGCGGAGCACCGTCGCGTCGCCATCGCCGGTGGCGATCGTGACCCCGAGGCGCGTGCGCTCGACGTTCCGGATCTCGACCTTGACGCCGCTCGCCTGCAGCCGATCGAGCTCGCGCTGCATCTCGCCGAGGCTATCGGCGGCGTCCCCGACGCGACCGCCGGTCTTCACCTTGTCGAGATAGATCCGGTACAGCTCGACGGCGCGCTTGACGTACTCGGGCTTGCCCTCGACGCGATACTGCCGGCGGTAGGCCTGCGCGGCGGAGAACGCGATCTCGGGCACCGGCAGCTTCGCGTACGCCTCCTCGAAGCTGGCGATCGCCGCCGCGAAGTTCTGCGCCGCGTACGCCTTGGCGCCCGCCGCGAAGTAGCGCTGGGCGGCGGCCTTGATCTCGGGGCTACGCTCGGTGTCGGGCGCGGCGTTGGCGACGCCTCCAAACGCGAGCACGAGCACGATCGATCGCGAGAACCTCATCGTCCACCTCCACACGCGAGATCGCGGGTGGTGCACTGCGGATAGACG
>JAPLLF010000634.1 GCA_026387715.1 Pseudomonadota bacterium | reverse complement strand
CGATTTCCCCCGGCTGCGCACGCGCGTCGAGAAGGAGGGCATGAACTACAAGGGGTACAACATCGCGGTCCACGAGCTCGGCCACAACGTCGAGCAGACGTTCTCGCTCTACGACATCGACCACACGCTGCTCGCCGGCGTGCCGAACACCGCGTTCACCGAGGCGCTCGCGTTCCTGTTCCAGGCCCGCGACCTCGAGCTCCTCGGCCGCCCGTCGCGCGGCGCCGACGCCAAGCGCCTCGAGATCCTCGACGCGTACTGGAACACGCGCGAGATCGCGGGGTCCGCGCTCGTCGAGCTCGACGTCTGGCACTGGCTCTACGACCACCCCGACGCGACGGCCGCGCAGCTCCGCGACGCGACCGTGAAGATCGCGCGCGCCACCTGGGACACCTACTACGCGCCGACGCTCGGCGGCGCTGGCAGCGCGCTCCTGGGGATCTACAGCCACACGATCACCTCGCCGCTCTACCTGTTCAACTACGTGCTCGGTCACACGATCGCGTTCCAGGTCGAGCAGCTCGTCGCGGGCAAGCCGGCCGCGGTGTTCGCCACCGAGTTCGAGCGCGTGTCGCGCCAGGGCGCGATCCTCCCCGACGTGTGGATGCGCGGCGCGACCGGCAAGCCGGTCGGCGCGCAGCCGCTGCTCGAGGCGACCGCGAGCGCGCTGCAGCACAAGTAGGCGAGCCTACGTGTCCGGCTTTCGTCGGGCTGGGTGAGCGAAGCGAACAAGTAGAGTGGCGTTTTTTTCGCGGAACTTCGCGACCCGGATCTGTAATCGCGATTATCAAGATCGAGGTCGAGTCGGCGTTCTCCGACGAGGAATTGCACCTCAGCGATTCCCCGTCGTCGTTTTTGCCAGCCGCTGTGACCTAATGCCTACATTCTCTTTCGGTGCGCTCCCACTAAACAGAGCGACCAATGAGACACCTCATCGTTCCGTTCCTGGTCTCCGTGGCGGTCGGCTGCACGGCCTCCGCCACGTCCCCGAGTGATAACCCGACGGATCCCGGCGCCGGTGGCGGCGGCGGCGGCGGCGGCGGCAGCGGCAGCGGCAGCGACCAAGGACCTCACGTCGACCCGACGTTCCCCACCGAGCACCCGCGGATCTACCTCGGGTCTCAGCGCGCGCGCCTCGACGCGGCGCTCGCGAGCCACACGCCACCGGCAGATCGCTTCGTGAGCACGGTCAACAGCTGGCTCGGCGGCGCCGACTTCTTCGCGTTCCCGGCGTGGAACGCCGCGCTCCTCGGCGAGCTCACCCACGACGCGCGCTACTGCACGTCCGCGATCGCCCAGGTCGACACGGTCGTGACCACGGCCGAAGCGGCGATCACCGCGGGCCGCGCGCCCGAGGTCGCGCGCGACAGCTACCTGTACATCGGCGAGGAGATCGGCGATGTCGTGCTCACGTACGACTGGTGCTACGCCGCGGTGACGCCGGCGCAGCGCACGCGGTGGATCGCGTACGCCGATCAGGCCGTGTGGAACGTGTGGCACAACGAGACCGCCTCGTGGGGCGGCGTGACGATCCCGTGGACCGGCTGGTCCGTCGACAACCCGTCGAACAACTACTACTACTCGTTCCTCCGCGCGACGATGTTGCTCGGCCTGGCGACCAAGGGTGAGAACCCGCACGCCGACGAGTGGATCGCCAAGTTCCGCGACGACAAGATCGCGACCGAGCTCGTGCCGACGTTCGACGCCGATCTCACCGGCGGCGGCTCGCGCGAGGGCACCGGCTACGGCCAGTCGATGCGGCGCCTGTTCGAGCTCTACGACTTCTGGCAGGCCACGACCGGCGAGCGGATCGCCGATCTGACGGAGCACACGCGCGCGTCGATGCTGGCGTACGTGCACGAGACGATGCCGACGCTCGATCGCACCGCGCCGATCGGCGACCACTCGCGCGACTCGTCGTCGAGCTACTTCGACTACGACCGCGACTACCTGATCAAGCTCGTCGCGCTGTTCCCCAGCGATCCGATCGCGGCGCGCGTCAAGGCGATGCTCGCCAGCTCGAGCGTCCCGCAGATGGACCAGGCGTTCATGCGCGGCCTCGACTTCCTCTACGATCGACCCGACGTCACCGCGACGGCGCTCACCGGGATGGGGACCTCGTACTACGCGGCGGGGACCGGCGTCGTGTCGATGCGCTCGTCGTGGGCCAAGGACGCGACGTGGGTCGGGATGATCGCGGGTCCCTACACCGAGTCGCACGCCCACCAGGACCAGGGCTCGATCATGATGTTCAAGGGCGACTGGCTGTCGTACGACGCGTGCCACGACACGCACTCCGGCGTGCGCCAGGAGCTCGATCAGCACAGCCTCGTGCGCCTCGAGCGCGGCGGCCAGGTGATCCAGCAGCGCGACAACACGACCTCGAAGGTCCTCGCGCTGCACCGCGGTGACGGCTGGATGCACGTCGCGGCGGACGTGACCGCGGCGTACCGCGGCGACGCCGACGTCGGCCTCGTGCAGCGCGAGCTGGTGTACCTCGAGCCCGACGTGGTCGTCGTCTACGACCGCGTGAGGACGACGGGCAACGCGACGCAGACGTGGGCGTTCGTCAGCCCCGTGGCTCCGTCGCTCGCCGGCAGCGTGACCACGTTCGCGACGGCGCACCCCGTGACCGTGAAGCGACTGGCGCCCGCCAGCGCGTCGTCGGCGTCGTACGACTTCCGCGCGGACAGCGACTACATCGGTGGCTATCGGCTCGACGAGGCCGTCGGTGGTGGTGACCAGCGCTACCTCCACGTCGTCTCGATCGGCGGCGCGGTCAACGCGACGGCGTCGGGCGACTCGGCGACGACGATCACCTACGGGGGGCACACCGCGACGATCGAGTTCGCGCGTGACGGCGTCGGTGGCACGCTCGTCCTCGACGGCGTGACCCACCCGCTCACCGCCACCGTCGACGTCCTCCCCGAGTAGGCGTCAGCGGTCGGCGTCGGCGTCGTCGTCGTCCTGACGGTCGCCGCGGTCGCCCTGCTCGAGGAGCGCGAGCAGATCGCGGGTCGTCAGCCGCGCGGCGATGTCCGTACCCTCGAGGATGCCCGCGACGAGCGCCCGCTTGTCGGTGTGCATCCCGAGGATCTGCTCCTCGATCGTGCCGCGCGCGACGAGCCGATAGACCGTGACCGGCTTGGTCTGGCCGATGCGGTGCGCGCGATCGGCGGCCTGGTCCTCGACGGCAGGGTTCCACCACGGATCGAGGTGGATCACGTAGTCGGCCGCGGTCAGGTTGATGCCGGTACCACCGGCCTTGAGCGAGATGAGGAACACCTCGCCCTCGCCCGCCTGGAAGCGCTCGACGAGCTTGGCCCGCTGCCCCAGCGCGGTGCCGCCGTCGAGATAGAGCGAGACGTAGCCGGCGCGATCGAGCTCCTCGCGCACGAGCCCGAGGTGCGAGGTGAACTGCGAGAACACCAGCGCGCGGTGGCCCTCGCGGCGCAGCTCGTCGAGCAGCTCGAGCAGCCGCATCATCTTCGAGCTGCCGAGCGTCGACTTCGGATCGTAGAGCCGCGGATGCGACGCGAGCAGTCGGAGCCGGGTCAGCGCCGCGAGCACCTGGAACCGACGCTGCTCGTCGCGCAGCCCCTGCCCCTGCTTGCCCAGGTTGGCGACCGCCGCCAGCCGGGCGTCCTCGTAGAGCCCCCACTCCTCGGACGACAGCGCGACGGGCACCGTGATCTCGGTGCGCGGCGGCAGCTCGCGAGCGACCTCGCCCTTGGTGCGCCGCAGGAGGAACGGCTGCAGCACGCGCGACAGCGCGGCGCGCGCGGCCTCGTCCTTGTTGCGCTCGATCGGGTTGGCGAACCGCTCGCGGAACTGCTCCCAGCTGCCGAGCAGGCCCGGGAACACGACCGCGAACAGCGACCACAGCTCGCCGAGGTGGTTCTCGA
>JAPLLF010000302.1 GCA_026387715.1 Pseudomonadota bacterium | reverse complement strand
GAAGCTCGCGTCGGTGGTGAACGTGCCGAAGTGCGCGACCTCGTCGTCGGTCATCAGGGTCATAGGCATCATCTGGGGCGTCATGTTCAGTCCTCCTGGTTGTGAGGGACGAGCTGGCGTGATGCCAGCTCGGCAACGAGTGGGGCCGCCGCGGCGTGGATCGCCTGCAGATCGGCTTCGGTGAGCGCGAGGCCCGAGCTGGGCACCGCGACGACGATCGTGACGTTCGGTGCGAGCGTGATCCGCAGCTCGACCGTGCCGGAGGTCCGGACGTCGAGCGGCGTCGGATCGAGCGCCGGCGCGACGGCGTGGGGCGCGGCCGGCGCGTGGACCGGCGCCTTCCAGAAGCCCGCGCGCGCCTTGCGGGCCGGGCCCTCGATCGGCACGCCCGACATTCGCTGGAGCGCCGCGGCATCGAGCGTCGGCCACAAGCCCTGGATCTCGGCGAGCGAGCGCCCCATGGCCTGCATGCGCTTGATCGCGACGATCTGCGCGAGGTGACGCGCGCCGTACAGCGACGTCCGACCGCGCGCACCGCTGGGGCGATCGAGCAGCCCGATGGTCCCGTAGTAGCGGACCGTCCGCTCGTCCGGCACCGCGCGCACCTGCCCGTTTTTGGGCGCGGGAAGCGCCTCGATCCGCTTCGCGGCCTCGGCCACGAGCTCGGGGAGGGTCCAGTCCGTCACATCCTCAATCTGACACTGTCATATGACAGTGTCAACCAGAACGTTTCGTTACCCTTCGAGAAATGGCGCCGTCGCGATTTCAATAGCTTGCGCTGGCACGCGCCATGGACAGACGATGCAGCGATGGCCCGGCGTCTCCTGATCGTCGACGACGACCGTTCGATCCGGCGCACCCTCGAGAAGTTCCTCGTCGGCGAGGGCTACGAGGTCGTCACCGCCCAGGACGCTCCGGGGGCGATCGCCGCGGCCACGGCCGACATCGACCTCATGCTGCTCGACCTCGGGCTGCCCGGTGGCTCGGGGTTCGACGTGCTGGCCGCGCTCAAGGAACGCGAGGTCGTGCCGGCGGTCGTCGTCGTCACGGCGCGCGACGACATGCAGTCGACCGTCCGGGCGATCCAGCTCGGCGCGTTCGAGTACCTCGTCAAGCCGATCGACATCGATCGCCTCCGCGCGGTCGTGCGCGCCGCGCTCGACAGCCGCGACACCCGCAGCCACCTCGTCGAGCTCACCGCCAGCGCGTATCCATCGGGCGAGATCCTCGGCCGGAGCGCGTCGATCCGCGACGTGTGGAAGCAGATCGGCGCGGTGTCGACGACGCGCGCGCCCGTGCTCATCGTCGGCGAGTCGGGCACCGGCAAGGAGCTCGTCGCCAAGGCGATCCACGCAGCGACCGAGTCGACGCACCCGTTCGTCGCGGTGAACTGCACCGCCCTCGCCCCGGGCGTGCTCGAGAGCGAGCTGTTCGGGCACGTCAAGGGCGCGTTCACCGGCGCGATCGCCGATCGGCCGGGGCGGTTCGAGCTCGCCGGCCGGGGCACGCTGTTCCTCGACGAGATCGCCGAGATCTCACCCGAGCTGCAGGCCAAGCTCCTGCGCGTCCTCCAGGAGCGCACGTTCGAGCGCGTCGGCGACGCGAAGGCGATCGCGCTCGAGGCCCGCGTGATCGCCGCGACCCACCGCGATCTCGCGCAGATGGTCGCGCAGGGGAAGTTCCGCGAGGACCTGTTCTACCGGCTCCGGGTCGTCGAGATCGCCCTGCCGCCGCTGCGCGAACGCCCGACCGACATCCCGATCCTCGTCGAGGGGTTGCTCGGACGCATCGCCAAGGACCTCGGGCGCGAGATCCGCTACGTCACGCCGGCGGCGCTCGCCAAGCTGCAACGCCACGCGTGGCCGGGCAACGTGCGCGAGCTCGAGAACCTGCTGACGCGCGCGGTCGTGCTCGCGAAGTCCGACGTGCTCGACGAGACCTTGCTGGCGATCGGCGGCGGCGCGACGAGCCAGCACGCCGAGACCGATCCCGAGGGCCAGCTGCCGACGCTGCGCGAGATCGAGCGCGGCCACGTCGCGCGGGTGCTGCGCCACGCCGACTGGAACAAGCGGCGCGCGTGCGCGATCCTCGACATCAGCCGCCCCACGCTCGACCGCAAGATCGAGGAGTACGGGCTGCGCCGCGACGGCAGCGAGGGTGAGGGCGGCGCGTGATCTACGGGCTCATCCCGATCGCGATCGCCGCCGTCGGGGCCGCCTACGCGACGCTGATCTTCCGCGGCTCGAAGCAGCGCGACAACGTGGTGTTCGCCGTGCTGGCCCTCGTCGACGCCGCGATGACCGCCTGGCGCGGGATCAACGTGTGCGCGGGCGAGTCGGTGATCTCGCGCGGGGTGCTCGTGCCCTGCACGATCGGCACGATCGTCCTCGCGCTCGTGACCTTCGAGTTCCTGTGGGCGTTCCCGCGGCGCGCGCCGATGCGCTGGGCCACGCGGCTCGTGCTGCTCGCGTGGGGCGCCGTCGCGCTCTACCTCGCCGCGCGCGGGCGGGCGCGCCCGTGGCTCACCGATCCGTGGGCCGAGATCGTGTTCTTCGCGCCGGCGACGGTCCTCACGTTCACGCTCGGCTTCATCGCGGCGCGCTCGACCAGGAACCGGGGCGCGCGCGTCGTCATCGGCATGCTGATGTTCCGCTGGGCGATGGGCTTCGCGGCGTACTTCGTCGGGCCGCTCGTCGGCGCGTTCGAGGAGATCGTGTGGATCGAGACGACGTTCGCGACGCTCGTCGGGTTCGTCGTGGTCGGGACCGCGGTCCTGCGCACCGAGCTGTTCTCGCTGCGCTCCGCCGCCGCCGAGGTGGTCACGATCGCGACCCTGTCCCTCGTGGTCGGCATCGGCGGCGCGAGCGCGGTCGTCGCCGTGCAACGCTGGGTGGGGCCCGACTACCTGACGGTCGCGCTGTGCGCCGCGACCTTCGTCCCGCTCGGGTTGGCGGCGATCGGCTTCCGGCTGTATCCGCGCCTCGAGACCGCGGTGCTCGCGCCGCTCGACGACCGCCGCGCGCGTCGGCTGGGGGTGCACGGCGAGCCCCTGGCGCGCGATCCCGACGCGGCGATCGCGGACGCGATCCGGCGGGTGAGCGCGATCGGGGACGGCTCGCTCGTGCGCTGGGAGGTCGCCGCCGCGCTCCCCCCGACGCTCGTCACCGCGCTGGCCGACGGGCGCGCCCGCCGGCGCGCCGAGGAGCCCGAGCTGATCGCGTCGCTGATCGTGCCCGCCATCGGGGCCGACGGCGGGGTCGTCGGCGCGCTGCTCGTCGACGACGGGCTCATCGATCGCGACACGCTGCTCGTCGCGCGCGACCTCGCGGCGCGCATCGCGGTGATCGTCGAGCATCTCGATGAACGTGCAGATCCTGCGGCGCAAGCTGCAGCTCGGGCCCGACGACGTCGAGCACCTCGACATCGCGCTCGAGGAGCTCGCCCGGCTCGATCGCTCGGTCGCCGAGATCCTGGAGTTCGCCAAGCCGGTCAAGCTCGTGGCCGAGTCGATCGACGTCGGCGAGCTGCTCGAGACGACGACGCGGCAGCTCGGGCCGGTGATGTCGGAGAAGCGGGTGTCGCTCCGGTGCGAGCCAGGCGCGGCGCCGGCGACGATCCGCGGCGATCGCCAGCGGCTCCGCCAGGTGCTGGTCAACCTCGTGGACAACGCCGCGGCGGCCTCGGCGCCCGGGGCCGAGGTCACGGTCCGCGCGGTGGCCAGGGAGGCCGCGGTCGCGATCGAGATCGAGGACCACGGGAGTGGGATTCCCGACCTGGACCTGGCGCGGATCTTCGAGCCGTTCTTCACGACCCGTCCGGATGGCACCGGGCTGGGGCTGTCGATCGTCCACAAGGTGGTGCGCGCCCACGGTGGCGACCTCGAAGTGAAGTCACGGGTCGGGCTGGGGTCGACGTTCACGGTTGTCCTGCCAGTCGAACCCGTCCCGATGCGCTAGGCTGCGCGCATGATGGATGAGGCCGCCGGCGACGACGACGACGACGATCTGCCCGGTGGAACTGGGAAAGCTGGGACCGCGGGCAACGCGGCGTTGACGCGCGCGCACGCCGCGAAGCCCGACGAGCTGGCGGCCCTGCGCGGCGATCTCGAGTGGACGACCACGCAGACGGCCGATCCGGCGGCGTGGCTCGCGCTCGGCATCGTGTACTTCCGGCTCGGCGATCGCGCCAGCGCCGAGTCGACGCTGCTGCACGCGCAGCAGCGCATCGCCGAGA
>JAPLLF010000450.1 GCA_026387715.1 Pseudomonadota bacterium | reverse complement strand
CGCGGGCGCCGAGGTCACGCGCGTGCCGCTCGCGCGCGCCCGTGGGGTGCGCGGTCGTGGCTGGGTCACCGGCTTCGACGCCGGGGAGCAATCGCTCGACTGCGATGTCGTCGCGGTCGCCGCGATCCCCGCGCCCGCGTCCGAGGGTGCGCGCCAGCAAGGCTGCCAGGTCGTCCTCGATCCGGCGCGCGGCGGCTTCACGATCGTCGTCGATGCCGACGGCAGGACGAGCGTGCCGAACGTCTACGCGTGCGGCGACGTCACCGGGTTTCGCGGCCCGATCGCGGCGGCCGAGACGGGCGCGCGCGTCGGCGCGTGGTGCGCCAGGGAGCTCGCCGATGGCCGGTAAGATCATCCTCTGCCGTTGCGAGGACATGACGCTCGCAGATCTCGTTCACAGCGTCGAGCGTGGCTACGCCGACATCGAGGAGGTGAAGCGCTACACCGGCTTCGGCACCGGCCCGTGCCAGGGCAAGGAGTGTCTCGCGCTGGTCGCGACCGAGCTCGCGAAGATCACCGGCAAGCCGCCCGCGACGATCCCCCCGTTCACCGCCCGGCCCCCGCTCGCGCCGACGCCGCTCAAGCTGCTCGCGCGCGATCCGGGCGCGCACCGCTTCGCCGACGAGACGGACGCCGATGAGTGACGTCGACGACGATCACGACGATGACGATCACGACGACCGCGTGCGCCAGGCGACGGTCGGGCACGGCCCCCTGCCCGATCGCTGCGAGATCGCGATCGTCGGCGGCGGCGTCGTCGGCCTGTCGATCGCGTATCACCTCGCCAAGCGCGGGCTGACCGACGTCGTCGTCGTCGAGCGGGGCTACCTCGCGGAGGGCGCGTCGGGCAGGAACGGTGGTGGGGTTCGCCAGCAATGGGCCACCGAGATGAACATCCGCCTGATGCAGGACAGCGTCGAGCTGTGCCGCCGCTTCGCCGTCGAGCTCGGCGTCAACGTATGGTTCCGCCAGGGCGGCTACCTGTTCCTCGCGCGCAGCGCCAAGGAGGTCGCCCGCCTCGAGAAGAACATCGCGCTGCAGAACCGCTGCGGTGTCCCGACGAAGATGATCGAGCCGAGCGCCGCCCGCGACATCGTGCCCGAGCTCGATCTCACGGGCATCGTCGGCGCGTCGTTCAACGCCAGCGACGGCATCCTGTTCCCATGGCCGTTCCTGTGGGGCTACGCGCGGCAGGCCGCGGTGATGGGCGTGAAGATCTTCACGAACACCGCGGTGACCGGCCTCGATCCGGTCGCCAGCGGCGGCTACACGCTCCACACGTCCCGCGGCGCGCTGACGGCCCGCCGCGTGATCAACGCGACCGGCGCGTGGTCGCCGCAGCTCGCGAAGCTCGTCGGCATCGACCTCCCGACCTATCCGATCCGCCACGAGATCTGCTCGAGCGAGCCGCTCAAGCCGTTCCTCCGCCCGATGGTGTGCGAGATGGCCAGCGGGCTGTACTGCAGCCAGTCGATGCGCGGCGAGATCGTCGGCGGCGTGACGATTCCAGGGCACGGCTCGACGTACGACATGGGCTCCACGCTCGAGTTCTTGGCGACCTACGCCCGGCGGCTCGTGCGCCTGATGCCGGTGCTCGGCGACATCAAGGTGCTGCGGCAGTGGGCGGGCCCCTACGATCAGTCCCCGGACGGCAATCCGATCCTCGGGCCCGCGTCGCCGGCGCATCCCGACTTCTTCCTCGCCAGCGGCTTCGTTGGCCACGGCTTCATGATGGCGCCGATCATCGGGAAGCTCTACGCCGACTGGCTCACGGGGGAGACGCCCCACGAGATCTTCGAGCGCTCGAGCCTGGGACGATTCGCGGACGGCAGTGGCGCCAGGCATGCAAAAGAAGACTTCAATCTCGGGTAGATTCTCCAGGTGAGTGATCTGGGAGGAGATCGGGGTGGAACGCCGTTGCGGCTCGTCTGCTTCGAGCTCGACGGCCAGGAGCTCGCGATCCCGATCGGGGACGTCGGCGAGACGCTGCCGCTCCATCCCATCACCCCGGTGTTCCTCACGCCGCCGTTCCTCGCCGGCGTGTTCAGCCTGCGCGGCGACATCGTGCCGGTGATCGATCTGGCCGTGCTGCTGGCGCTCGGCACCACGAAGATCGGCACCGACAGCAGGATCGTCGTGATCGATCACCGGACGACGACGATCGCGATCGTGGTCGATCGGCTCCGCGACCTGCGCGTGATCGAGGGCGGAACGGCCGCGCTCGAGCCCCCACCCGCGCACCTGTCCCCCGCCGTCGCCGCGCTGTTCGCCGGGGTGTCGGTGACCGAGACCGGCTCGGTCCGCGTGCTCGACGCGGCCGCGATCATCAATTCCGAACTGCTACGAGCCCTCGCGTCTAACGGAGAGAGTGGAGCGCCATGACGAAGCCGACCCCGAGACAATTTCGGGTTCCGATGTTCGCGAAGTTTCTGCTCGCGTGTCTCGTGCTCGCGGGCCTGCTCATCTTCGGCGGCACGATCGTCGTCAGGAGATGGTGGCCAACGATGCCGCGCTGCGGGTGGCCCTCGTCCCGCCCCCCGCCGAACCGACGCCGACGCTCCCGACGCCGACGACCCCGACGACGCCGACGACACCGCTCGCGCCCCCACCCCACCTCACGGACCTCGCCAAGGAGCTCTACGAGCAGACGATGACGGACAACGGCCTCAAGCCGGACGTGTTCGTGATGTTCACGCAAGGCGGCCGCCAGCTGTGGGCGCCCAAGGCCTCGCCGATCGACCTCACCAGCCTCCTCCAGATCTCCGCGGTCGAGAAGGCGCGCCTCGGCAGCACGTTCGCGCACCGCATCCAGGTCATCGACAAGACGGCCTACCTGATGTCGGCGATGCCGATCCACGCCCCCGGCGCCGACACCGTGCTTGGCGGGGTGATGATCGGCGTGCGCCTGCAGCGGCTGTTCGACGAGTACGCCAAGCAGACCGACGAGGAGCCGAACCTCCGCTATCGCCCCGTCCTGCTCGACGGCGGCACCAGCGGCACGAGCTTCCTGCTCGCGAGCGCGCTGCCCAACGAGACCTCGACCGAGAACGCGCGCGCGATGCAGGCCGACAAGATCGTCCCGGTCACCGTCGGCGAGGACACGCGCGACGTGATCCGGCTCAAGGACTTCGACTACGACTTCTACGCCGAGGACCTCGACGGCTATCGCAACAACGACGCCGTCACGGTCGGCAAGATCTACATCATGCGCAGCCGCGCGCAGATCGTCGACCCCGCGAAGAAGCTGCCGGTCGTCGAGATCGTCGTCGGCATCCTGCTCTCGCTGGTGATCGCGTTCCTGCTCGGCTTCTGGGTGACCCGACCGATCAAGCAGATGGTGCGCCAGTCGCGCGACCTGCTCGCCGGCGACACCGACCTCACGCAGCGCATCGTCGTGTCGTCGCGCGACGAGACCGCCGACCTCGCCGACAACATCAACCAGGTGTTCGCGCGCGTGCACAACCTCGCGACCGGCGTGCAGTCCGCCGCGTTCCAGGTCGGCGCGTCGAGCGCGGAGATCAGCGCAGCGTCGCGCCAGATGCTCTCCGGCCTGAAGGACCAGACGCTCAAGATCGAGAGCAGCACGACCGCGGTCACCGAGCTGTCCGCGTCGATCCAGCAGGTCGCCGGCAACGCGGCGCAGGCGACGAGCGTCGCGGCCACCGCGAGCTCGGCGGTCGGCGCCGCGGTCTCGCGCATGGAGCAGATCCGGGCCGCCGTCGACGACGCGGCCGAGAAGATGCGCGAGCTCGGCGAGAGCAGCAAGCGCATCGGCAACATCGTCGAGGTCATCCGGCAGATCAGCGAGCAGACGTCGATGCTCGCGCTCAACGCGTCGATCGAGGCCGCGCACGCGGGCGAGCAAGGCCGCGGCTTCGCGGTCGTCGCCGACGAGGTCAGCTCGCTCGCGCGGCGCGTCGGCCAGTCGGCGAAGGACATCGAGGCGCTGATCCAGACCGTGAAGGAGCAGACCCAGGCGGCGATGGCGTCGATGGAGGTCGGCACGCGCGAGGTCGTCGGCGGCAGCCAGCTCGTCACCAGCACGCTGACCGGGCTCGGCGAGCTCATCACCGTGGTCAACGAGACGGCCAACGCCGTCCAGGAGCAGGCCGTCGTGTCCGACGAGATCGCGCGCAACATGGACGCGGTCCGCCACATCGCCACCGACGTGCTCGGCAGCTCCGAGGAGTCGGTCGTGCAAGCGGAGCGGCTGCACGAGCTGGCGTACGAGCTCGAGGAGTCGATCGGCGGCTTCAACCTCGAGGGCACGCGCGTCGGCGGCGACCGCGAGGATCCTCCGGAGCGCAAGGCGCTGCCGGCGTCGACGACCGCGAAGCCGAAGCGGATCGCCGCCGCGCGGTCGACGCGGCCCGAGGACTGATTTGCACCTGGCGGCCGACATCATCGCGCGGGTGTCGCGGCGGCTCGCCGATCACGCCGGCCTCGAGCTGCCCGCGTGGGTCGTCGAGACGCGGACCGTCGCGCGGTGTGCGGCGCTCGGCTGCGACGGGGCGGCGTACGTCGAGCTGATCTCGGGCGCGCGGGGGCTCGGCGAGCTCGGCAAGCTCGTCGAGGCGGTGCGCGTCGGCGAGAGCAGCCTGTTCCGCCACCTGCCGCAGATCTCGACGCTGACCGACGTCGTCGTCCCGGAGCTCCGGGCCAAGCGCCGCCGCCAGCTCGCGGTGTGGAGCGCCGGCTGCTCGACGGGTCAGGAGCCCTACACGCTCGCGATCGTGCTCGCGCGCGCCCTCCCGGACGTGCAGCTCGCGATCACCGCGACCGACGTCTCGGACGAGGCGCTCGCCGACGCGCGCGCGAATCGCTACCCGACGGCCGCGCTCGCCGACGTGCCGGCCGCGTATCACGACGCGTTCGAGGTCCACGACGACCACGTCGCCGTGGTGCCCGAGCTCGCGCGGCTCGTGCGGTTCGAGAAGCGCAACCTGATCGAGCGCGGCATGCGCGCCCGCTTCGACCTCGTGTGGTGCCGGAACGTGCTGATCTACTTCTCGGTCGACGCGCGACGCCGCGCCCTCGATCACCTGATCGACGCGACCGCTGACGACGGCTACCTCTTCGTCGGCTACAGCGAGTCGCTGCGCGACGTCCCCGAGGTCGAGCCCGTCCGCCGCGGCGAGGCGGTCTACTACACCCGCCGCGGGCTCGTCGCGGCGCCGCGCGCGGCGCGCACGGCGACCCCGCTGGCGGGCGTGCCGACGTCGCGCGTCCGGACGCCGCCCGCGGGTGTGCCGATCGTCCCGAGGGTGCTGGTGGCCGACAGCCGGATCGTGTTGAAGGGCACGCCCGACGCCGCCGCGCTGACGTCCGAGCTCGGCGCGCGCCTCGCCGAGCACCACGCGCGCGTGATCGTCGAGCTCGACGGCGCGGACGTGCTCGATGCCTCGCTCGTGCCGGAGCTGCGGCGCGCCGCCGCGGCCGCCCGCGCCGCGGGTGGCCAGCTCGTGCTCCGCGCCACCCGGGCGAGCACGCGCAGCTGGCTCGAGCGCCAGGGGCTCGCGCTCGAGGACGCGCCATGACGCCGGCGCGCACCACGGATCGGTACCTCCATCCGTATCGCGGCACGCGCCGGCTCGGGGTCGTGATGCTCGTCGTCACGAACCTCGCGTTCCTCGGAGTGCCCGAGCTCACGCGCATCCTGGTCGACTCCGTCGGCCACGTCCCGCGCGAGCGCATCGCGGTGGAGGCGGCGCTGCTGATCGGCTTCGCGATCGTCGTCGCCGCGACGCGCATCGCCTCGCGCATCCTGATCTTCAACGCGGGCCGCGCCGCCGAGTTCGACCTGCGCTCGCACCTGTTCGGCCAGGTGATGGCGCTGTCGCCCTCGTACTATCGCGTGCACGCGACCGGCGACGTGATGTCGCGCCTCACCAACGACGTCCAGGCGGTCCGCGGCATGTGGGGCCCCGGCCTGCTGAACCTGTCCAACGCCGTCGTCGCGTTCGGCGTCGTGCTGACCGCGATGGTCGTCCACGACCCGATCGTCACGCTGTGGGCGATCATCCCGTTCCCTCTGATCTACATCGTCGGCCAGGCGTTCTCGCGCCGGCTGTACAAGACGCTGCAGGGGGTCCAGGGGGAGCTCGGCACGCTGTCAGCGCAGCTGCAGGAGTCGATCGGGGCCATCCAGGTGATCAAGACCTACGACCTCGAGGGCGTGCGCCGCGACAAGTTCGTCGCGCAGAGCGAGCGGCTGTCGCGCGCGAACATGGACGCCGCCAAGGTCCGGATCCAGCTCGGCCCGACGCTCAACACGCTCGCCGCGTTCGGCGTCGGCATCCTCATCCTGTTCGGCGGTCGCGCGATGATCGCCCACGACATGACCAAGGGTGAGGTCGTCGCCATGTCGGGCTACATCGCGCGCCTGGTGTGGCCGACGTTGACGTTCGGGTTCACGCTCGCCGTGATGCAGCGCGGACGCGCGGCGTGGTCGCGCATCGCGGTCCTGCTCGACGCGAAGCCCGAGATCGCCGACGGCCCGCTGCCCGCCCCCCCACCGACCACCAGCCCCGTCCGCATCGAGGTGAGATCGCTGACGATCACCCTGGGCAGCCGCACGATCCTCGACGACGTCAGCTTCATCCTCGAGCCGAGCTCGATCACCGCGATCGTGGGCCGCACCGGCGCGGGCAAGAGCACGCTCGTCGAGGCGCTGTGTCGCTCGCTCTACGTGCCCCCCGACAGCGTCTTCTTCGACGGGCGCGACGTCACGGCGCTGCCCGCCGACGCGATCCGCGCGCAGATCGGCTACGCCCCCCAGGAGGCGTTCCTGTTCTCGACCACGCTCGCCGACAACATCGCCATGGGGTTCGGCAGCGGTCGCGCCAGCAGCATGCAGGTCTCGCGAGCCGACGTGGCGACGACGCTCGACGACGCGCGCGTGCGCGCCGCCGCCGAGGCGGCCGGGCTCGCGCGCGACCTGGCGCGGATGCCCGAGGGCCTGTCGACGATCGTCGGCGAGCGCGGCATCACGCTGTCGGGTGGACAGCGACAGCGCGTCGCCCTGGCGCGCGCGCTCGCCGCCGCTCCTCGCCTGCTGGTCCTCGACGACTCGCTGTCGTCGGTCGACGCCGAGACCGAGGCGAGGATCCTGACGAACCTCGAGGCCGTCATGCACGGCCGCACGACGGTGCTGATCTCGCACCGGATCGCGGCGATCAAGAGCGCCGATCAGATCCTCGTGCTCGACCAGGGAAAGATCGTCGCGCGCGGAACCCACGACGACCTGCTCGCCGATGGCGGGCTCTACGCGCAGCTGTATCGGACGCAGCTCGACGTCGGGGAGCTCCCGGCATGAGCGCCCTGTGGGAAGAGTTCGTGGGCTTCGCGATCGACGACACCGCGCACCTCGTCGATCAGCTCGGCGACGCCGAGGCGGCGCGCTCCCTCGATCACGACACGCTGGCCGGGCTCGCCCACCGCTGCTTCCGGCTCGGCATGGCGAGCCTGCTGATGGGCGCCGACGAGGTCGGCAAGCTCGTGCTCGCCGCCGAGCGGGTGCTCGAGGTCGTCGCCGCCGACGACCTCGAGGCGTGGCCGGTGATCGCCGCCTCGGTCGCCACCCTGCGCGGCGCGATCGCCCAGCTCGCGAACCCCGACAAGTCGGGGGCCCGGGTCGAGGGGCTACCGCTCGGCCAGCGCCGCGAGGCGCTCGAAGCGATCGCCGCGCGCCACGCGGAGGCCACCCCACGGCGGACCCTCGCTGGTCCCATGAGTGCCGCGCTCGCCCCGACCTCGGCGGCCACCTCGACGGGCCCGCTCGGGTTCGTGTGGACGCCGACGGTCGACGAGGACATGATCGACCTGTTCTTCGACGAGGCGAACGAGCGCGTCGAGGCGCTCGCCGGCAAGCTCATCGAGATCGAGCGCGCGCCGGGAGGCGACGCCAAGAGCGAGCAGGGAGACGAGATGTTGCGGGACGTGTTCCGCGACCTCCACACCGTCAAGGGCAGCTCCGCGATGGTCGGGCTCCAGCCGGTGAACCAGCTCGCCCACGCCGCGGAGGATCTCGTCGGCCAGATCCGCGACGCCGGCCGCGCGGTGGACGAGCCGGTGATCGACGCGCTGCTCGCCGCGCTCGACGGCCTGCGCGAGATGCTCGCGATGGCCCGCGCGCGCCAGCCGATCACGTTCGATCCGACGCCGATCGTCATGCGGCTGCGCAACCCCGGCACCCCGATCGCGCACAAGCACCAGGCCGCGACCGCGTTCGCCACCCCGGCCGCCGCGGCCGCACAGAGCGAGGCGAAGCAGACGATCCGCGTCGACTTCGACAAGCTCGATCGGCTGCTCAACCTGGTCGGCGAGCTCGTGCTCGGGCGCGACGACCTCCGCAACTCGGTGACCGCGCTGGCGTCGGTGACCTCCGAGCTCGCAGCCGATCGCGGCGTCGCCCGGCGGGTGGTGCACGCGCGCGGCGCGGCCGGCGGAGCGCTCGCCCGCGGCCTCGAGACGCTCGGCGACGAGATCGGGCGGATCGAGCGCGTGCTCGACGACGTGACGACGGATCTCGACCACGGCACCGACCGGCTCGACGCGATCTCCGCCGAGCTCCGCGATCAGGTGATGCGGCTCCGGATGGTCCCGGTCGGGGGTGTGTTCCGCAAGCACGTGCGCACCGTGCGCGATCTCGCCGCGAGCCTCCAGAAGCGCGCGCGGCTCGAGGTCGACGGCGACGAGACCGAGCTCGACAAGCTGCTCGTCGAGTCGCTCGACGAGCCGCTCATGCACCTGGTGCGCAACGCGGTCGATCACGGCATCGAGATGCCCGACGTGCGCCTCGCGGCCGGCAAGCCCGCCGAGGGCGTGATCCGGCTCGAGGCCGCGCACCGCGGCAACCAGGTCGAGATCCGTGTCGCCGACGACGGCAAGGGGCTCGATCCCGCGAGGCTCAAGGCGCGCGCCGTCGAGCGAGGGTTGATCGCGCAGCTCGAGGCCGACGGCATGGACGATCGGGCCGCGTGGGAGCTGATCTTTCGACCAGGGTTCTCGACGGCGGCGACCGTCAGCGAGATCTCCGGACGCGGCGTCGGCATGGACGTCGTGCGCCAGACCATCGTGAACCGGCTCAAGGGTACGATCGAGATCGAGTCTCGGCTCGGCCAAGGGAGTGCGCTCGTGCTGAAACTGCCCCTCACCCTCGCGATCATCCAGGTCCTGGTCGCGCGCGTCGCCGGCGAGAC
>JAPLLF010001287.1 GCA_026387715.1 Pseudomonadota bacterium | reverse complement strand
CGCCGAGCTCGCCGCGCTGGCCGAAGCCGTCGATCTCGACGACGCCGACCGCCTCCGGGTGCTCGCGATCGCGCGCCTCATCGCGGCGGGCGATCTGCACGCGCTGCTCGGTGTGCCGGTCGGCGCCGATGCCAAGCAGGTCAAGCGGGCGTATTTCAAGCTCTCGAAGGACGTCCACCCGGATCGGTTCTACAACCGCAAGCTCGGCAGCTTCGCCGAGCGATTGCCGGCGGTGTTCGAGGCGGTGAGCCGGGCCTATTCCAAGCTCACCGAGCCGGTTCGGGCCGGCGCCTCCCCCAAGGAGGCCCAGGCCCACAACGATCAGCCGCAGACGCCCCAGGAGTATGCGGCCGAGCTGTTCGAGCGCGCGTGCGGGCTCGAGGTCTCGGGCCAGGCGCTCGAAGCGATGAAGCTGTTCGCTGCCGTGGTCCGGCTCGACCCGCAGACGCGCTTCCTTCGGCGAGCGGCGACGTGCGCGCTCGCCGCCCAGCAGCCCAAGTCCGCCCTCGAGTATGCCAAGAAGGCGCAGATCCAGGCGCCGGACGATCCGTCGTCCGCGCGGCTGCTCGCCGCTGCCTTCCGTGCGGTCGGCAAGCTCGCCGACGCCGAAGAGGTGCTGGTGATGGCGATGGCGATGAAGAGCGAGAACGACATGCTCGGCAACGAGCTCCGAAACGACCTCGCGGAGGTCCGTCGGCTCTTGACCAGCGCTTGATCGGATCGTGACGCTCGATCCGGCAACTTCGTCGTCCAAACACTGGCGATCACGTCGGAATCAGGGGGACAATGCCGCCGATGGCCAGTGAAAAGGTGATCGGCATCGACCTCGGCACCACGAACTCGTGCGTGGCGATCGTCGAAGTCGGCACACCATCGGTGATTCCCAATCGTGGTGGCTACAAGACCACCCCTTCGATGGTCGCGATCGCCGAGAACGGCAAGCGGCTCGTAGGCCACATCGCGAAGCGTCAGGCCATCACGAACGCCGAGAACACGGTGTACGCGAGCAAGCGGCTGATCGGTCGCAAGTGGGGCTCCGCGGCGGTGCGTAGCTCGCTCGAGATCATGCCGTACCGCATCGTCGAGGGACCGCACGACGACGTGCGCATCATGCTCCGCGATCAGGTGTTCAGCGTGCCCGAGGTCGCCGCCTACATCCTCCAGGAGATGAAGCTCATCTCCGACGAGTATCTCGGCGAGGAAGTGCAGAAGGCGGTCATCACCGTCCCGGCGTACTTCAACGACGGGCAACGCCAGGCGACGAAGGACGCCGGCCGGATCGCGGGCCTCGACGTCATCCGCATCATCAACGAGCCGACCGCCGCCGCGCTCGCCTATGGCTTCGGTCGCAACATCGATCGCAAGGTCGCGGTCTACGACCTCGGCGGTGGCACGTTCGACATCTCGATCCTCGAGATCGGCAACGGCGTGTTCGAGGTCATGTCGACGGCTGGTGACACGTTCCTCGGCGGCGAAGACTTCGATCGCCGGATCATCGACTGGCTCGTGTTCGGGTTCGAGAAGCAGCACGGCATCGATCTCCGCAAGGACAAGATGGCGCTGCAGCGCCTCAAGGACGTCGCCGAGAAGGCCAAGTGCGAGCTGTCGTCGGTCAAGGAGACCGAGATCAACCTGCCGTTCATCATCTCGACGGGCCGCAACGAGGCGTTGCACCTCCAGACGATGCTGTCGCGCGACAAGCTCGAGGAGCTGACCTCGGATCTCATCGATCGCACGATCGAGATCTGCGCCCGCACGCTCGAGGAAGCCGAGATCCCCAAGTCCGCGATCGAGGACGTCATCCTCGTCGGTGGGATGACGCGCATGCCGCGCGTGCAGCAGGCGGTGGCCGAGTTCTTCGGCCTCGAGCCGTGCAAGGGCGTTCACCCCGACGAGGTCGTCGCGCTCGGCGCCTCGATCCAGGGCGCGGCGCTCACCGACGAGAAGAGCGACATCCTGCTCCTCGACGTCACTCCCCACTCGCTGGGCATCATGATCGTCGGTGGCTACTTCCACCGGCTGATCGAGCAGAACACGACGGTGCCGACCTCCGAGTCGCACGTGTTCACGACGGTGAAGGACAACCAGACGTCCGTGAAGATCCTCGTGCTCCAGGGCGAGAGCGATCGCGCGGAGGAGAACGAGTTGCTCGGCGAGTTCGTGCTCACCGGCCTCCGGCGTGCGCCGCGAGGCGAGGTCGAGGTCGAGGTCACGTTCCACATCTCCGCCGACGGCATCGTGTCGGTGAAGGCGCGGGACATCGAGACCGGCCTCGAGCAGTCGATCACCGTGACCGCGACCTCCGGCCTCACCGAGGACGAGATCAAGAAGATGGTCGACGCGAACAAGGACTACATGGTCGAGGTTCGCTCCGGCCAGGAGTTCGACAAGGCGCGCCACGCGGCCTAGAAGGCGCTCGAGGAGATCGAGGCGCTGTTCCCGCAGGTCACCGACGCGATCGCCGGCTCGGACTTCGGCCAGGATGCCGTCAAGAAGGCGCGCGCGGTCGTCGATCGCACGCGCGTCGCGATCACGGCGAAGGACATCACGAGCCTCGCGGACGCCACCGAGGCTCTCAATCGGACGCTCAACATGTTCCGGGGTGTCGTCTCCAAAACGCGCGGATGACGATGGCCGCGCAATTGGCAGACATCGATCGACTGATCGAGGAGGGTCTGGCGCGGTATGGGAAGGGCGATCTCGACGGTGCGTTGCTGACGTGGGAGGAGGCGTTGTCGATCGATCCCGACAACGCGCAGGCCAACAGCTACGTCGACTACGTCCGCCAGAACTACGATCTGCTGACCTCGCCCGTCGAGGAGGGCTCGACCTCCACCTTGGGCGGCTACGGCGTCGGGGACGAAGAGGACTACCAGGTCGAGATCCTGCCGTTCGAGCTCCAGCCGACGACGGCGACGACGACGCGCACCGATGCGGTCGACGAAGGGTGGTTCCTCGACAGCGAGGGCGGGGCGCCGGCCACGCCGACCTCCGAGGTCGCCGATTCGATCGCGATCGAGATGGAGGCCGGGGAGCCTCCGAACGGTGACAACTTCGACGGCGCCACCCGCGAGTACCCCGCCGGCCGACCCGCGACGCGCGACATGGCCCTCGCGCGCGATGCGCCCGATTCGCGACTCGGCGCGGCGCTCCCGGTGCGTGCGACGCCCAGCGAGTTTCCCCTCCGCGAAGTGACTCCGGACTTCGGCGGGCCGCAGGACGTCGACACGCCGACCGGTTTCGGCCAGCAGCTCACCGACGTGCGCAAGCGGGACCTGGGCTTCGTCACGCCGGCCGCCCCGCGTCCCCGGCGAGGCTCGGTCGCCCCCGAGCTCAAGATGACGCTGCGCACACCGGAGCTGCCCGTGGAGCCGTCGTTCGACTCGATGGACCTCACGCTCGATCGCGGGGGCGCGTTGATGTTGGCGCTCGATCTCGAGGAGACGGTCTCGGCGGGCGCCAGCCCCTTCGATGCGCTGGCGCCGCTCGAACCCGAGGCGTCGACCGACGAGTTCGAAGCGCTCGAGCTGGGGCAGGTGGAGGTGCCTCGCCCCCGCCCATCGAGCGCTGCCGACACGCGGGATGTGGGGGCGGACCCGTTCGCCTCGTTCGAGCTCGACCACATGGAGCTGGCGCCGCCGTCCTTCGACGGGTCGTCGGAGCCTGTCATCGAGGAGCTGTCGCCGGCGAGCGACGACGATGACGATGACCACGAGTTCGGCAGCGAGGTCGCGACGAAGGACGTGCCGACGGCGCCGCTCGCACCCATCATCCCGCCGGCGAGCACGTCGACCCGGGAGCTGACTCCGCAGCAGCTCGTGTCCCTGCCGACGCGCGACCTCGGCCTGCGTCCGTCGCGCCCGGCCACCGAGGACGAACCTACCGGCCAGGTGGAGATCCAGCGGCTGA
>JAPLLF010000186.1 GCA_026387715.1 Pseudomonadota bacterium | reverse complement strand
GTCGTCGCGCTCGGCGTCGACGTCGACGAGGCCGAGCGGCGGGCGACGCGCGCGGGCGAGCCGGTGCGCCCGCTGCTCGCGAGCGCCCCCCAGCTGGCGGTGGCGCGCGCGCCGATCTATCGCCGCGCGCACGCGGTCGTCGAGACCACCGGGCGCACGATCGTCGAGGTCGCGACCAGCGTCCGCCACGTCGAGCGGGTGTGGGGATCGGGCGCGCCGTCGCCGGCCGCGATCGTCGCGCTCGACGAGCGGGCCTATCCAGTGACGGTGGACGCCGACCTGGCGCGCGCGACGCTGCAGCACGCGGTCGCCGATCGATCGCGCGTCGCGATCGTCACCGACGGCAACGTCGCGCGGCATCACCTCGCCGACGTGCTCGGCGCGCTCGCCGGGCCGCGTCGCGTCGACACCCTGACGATCGAGCCGGGGGAGGGCAGCAAGTCGTTCACGGTCTACCAGCAGCTGTGCGAGGACCTCGTCCGGCGCGGCTTCGATCGCGGAGGCGTGATCGTCGCCCTCGGCGGCGGCGTCGTCGGCGACCTCGCCGGGTTCGTCGCGGCGACCCTGTATCGAGGCATCCCGGTCGTCCAGCTGCCGACCACGATCGTGGCGATGACCGACGCGGCGATCGGCGGCAAGACCGCGATCGATCTGCCGGCGGGCAAGAACCTCGTCGGTGCGTTCCACCAGCCGCGGCTGGTCGCGTGCAACCTCGCCACGTTGATGACGCTCCCGGGCCGCGAGCGGCGAGCCGGCTTCGGCGAGCTGTGGAAGTACGCGCTGCTCGGCGGCGCCGCGTTGTGGACCGCGGTCGACGCGTGCGCGGCGTGGGCGGCGGGCCCCGAGCTCGCGGCGCCGCCCGAGGGCTTCGCGGACGTCGTCAGGGCCGCGGTCGCCTACAAGGCCGCGATCGTCGGGCGCGACGAGCGCGAGCTCACCGGGCACCGCGCGCTCTTGAACCTCGGCCACACCGTCGGCCACGCGATCGAGTCGGCGACCGGGATGCTGCATGGGGAGGCCGTCGGGCTCGGGTTGATCGCGGCGTGTCGGGTGTCGGCCAGGCTGGGACATCCAGACCACGAGCGGGAGGTCACCGACGCGCTCTCGCGGACGGGGCTCGCCACCGACCTCGATCGCTACCTCGTCGACCACGTGCTCGCCCGGGTGACCGTCGACAAGAAGCGGATCGGTGGCACGGTCAACTTCATCGTCGTGCGCGAGCTCGGTCGGTGCGAACCGCATGCGATCGCCGTCTCCGACCTGCAAAGAATTTTGCGTTCGTCGCCACGCGCTTGATAGAATTTCCCCCGAGGACGGACGCCCATGCATCGCTACATTCTTCTCTCCCTCGCACTCGCCGCGTGCGTCCCCGATAGCGGCGACGAGGGCATCCTGATCCTCAAGAACGTGGCGCCCGGGGACAACTGCGCCGTCGATCCCGCCACGAGCGAGGTCGGCATCACGCACGGCGAGCTGTCGAGCGTCATCCCGACGCAGTACCAGTTCATCGCGCAGATGAAGAGCAAGATCACCGCGCTCGAGGGGCAGGAGGATCAACGCACGGTGTTCGCGACCGGCGCGAACGTCGACCTGACGTTCCCCGACTCGACCCTCTTCGATGCCGCGACGCTGACCAGGCTGAAGGATACGGGCGTCACCCACTTCCGCACGCTGTTCGCCGCCTCGATCGCGCCGAACGGGGGCCTGGCCGACGCGGGGTTCGAGGTCACGACCCGCGCGCTGTACGACGAGATCTACGCGGTGGCGCCGGACGCCAAGGTCGCCAACGGCACGCGGTTCGCGCTCGAGGTCGTCGCGACGATCACGGTCACGGGCACGATGGGTGGTGATGCGGTCGCCAGCCAGCCGTACGCCTTCCCGATCCGGATCGCGAACGACACGCTGCTCACCTCCGTCGGGGCCTGCCCGTTGCCCATGGGCACGACGGTGACCTACGGCAACACGTGCAATCGTCCGCAGGACGCGCCGATCTCGTGTTGCTCCACGGCCAACGGTCTCATGTGCCCTCCGACCGTGGTACCGTAGTAGGTAACGATGCCGTTCGCTCAAACGCTCAAGAGGGTCGTCGACGGTGTCGACGGTGGAATCGCCGCGGTGATCATGGGGCTCGACGGGATCCCCGTCGACTCCTACGTCCGTCAGAGTGATCGGGTCGACGTGAACACGATCGGGATGGAGTTCTCCTTCATCCTCGGTCAGGTCCGCAAGGCCGGCGAGAACCTCGCCGCGGGGACGCTCGAGGAGTTCTCGGTCCGGGCCCAGAACCTGGTCCTGGTCTGTCGCATGCTCACGCCGCAGTACTTCATCGCGGTGGTGGTCGCGCCCGACGGTAACTTCGGCAAGGCGCGCTACCTCGCTCGCGTCTCGACCCCGACGCTCGCGGCCGCGCTCTAAGCCTCCCGGCCCGGACGCCGCTCATGGCCCGCGTGCTGGTGCTCCACGGACCGAACCTCAACCTGCTCGGGACGCGCGATCCCGCGGTCTATGGGACGACGACGCTCGCCGAGATCGATCGCGAGCTGGTCGTCCGTGCCAAGGCTCGCGGCGCGTCGCTGCGGTCCGCGCAGACCAACATCGAGGGCGAGCTCGTCGATCTGATCCAGGGTGCCCGCGGGCGCGCGGACGGTCTCGTGATCAACCCGGGCGGTTACACGCACACCTCGGTCGCGATCCGGGACGCCATCGAGGCGGTCGGCCTGCCGACCGTCGAGGTGCACCTGTCGAACATCCACGCCCGCGAGGAGTTCCGGCACACGTCGTTGACCGCCGCGAAGTGCATCGGCCAGATCTGCGGATTCGGTGCACAAAGCTACTACCTGGGACTGGACGCGGTCCTCGCGCGCGTAGAAGCTACGCGTGCCGATGGCTATCCGAGGAAAACAGGACAAAGACGTTAAGGGCGCGACCGTCGAAGATCCGCTCGTCGGCATGGCGCGCGGGCTCGCCGAGCTCGTCTCCGAGCACAACCTCAGCGAGCTGATCCTCGACACCAAGGAGGTCACGCTCACCTTGCGCCGGGGTGGGGTCGTCGTCTCCGGACCGCAGCCGATGATGGCGCCGGCCCAGGGTCAGCACCTCCAGCATCATGCGACGGCGTTCGCGCAGGCGCCGGTCGCCGCGCCGGCCGCGCCCGTCGACGACAAGGCGCACATCGTGACGTCGCCGTTCGTCGGGACGTTCTATCGCAAGCCGAACCCGGACTCGCCGTCGTACGTCTCGCAGGGCGCGACGGTGACCAAGGGCCAGGTGCTCTGCATCGTCGAGGCGATGAAGTTGATGAACGAGATCGAGGCCGACGTCGCCGGGACGGTCACCGCGATCCTCGTCGAGGACGGCCAGTCGGTCGAGTACGGTCAGCCTCTCTTCAAGATCGTCTGACGATGTTCAAGAAGGTCCTCGTCGCCAACCGCGGTGAGATCGCGCTTCGCGTGATTCGCGCGTGCAAGGAGCTCGGCCTCGAGTCGGTGGCCGTGCACTCGACCGCCGATGCCGACTCGTTGCACGTGAAGTTCGCCGATCAGGCCGTGTGCATCGGGCCCCCGGCCTCGAAGAGCAGCTACCTCAACGTGCCGATGATCATCTCGGCCGCCGAGATCACCGGCGCGGACGCGATCCATCCGGGCTACGGCTTCCTGTCGGAGAACGCCGACTTCGCCGAGGTCGTCCGCAAGTGCAAGCTGACCTGGATCGGCCCACCGCCCGAGGCGATGCGGCTGATGGGCGACAAGATCCGCGCGCGCGCCGCGATGGAGGCCGCCGGCGTGCCGGTGCTGCCGGGTTCGGTGGGCCTGCACGACGAGATCTCGTTGTTCGAGGCGGCCGATCGCATCGGGCTGCCGGTGATCTTGAAGGCGACCGCCGGTGGTGGCGGGCGCGGCATGAAGATCGTCTACGACAAGTCCAAGCTGCTCGAGGCGTGGGCGATGGGGCGCACCGAGGCGCAGAACGCGTTCGGCAACCCCGAGATGTACATGGAGCGGTACTGCCAGAAGCCGCGCCACATCGAGATCCAGGTCGTCGCCGACAAGCACGGCCACTACACGCACCTCGGCGAGCGCGAGTGCTCGATCCAGCGCCGCCACCAGAAGGTCCTCGAAGAGGCGCCGTCCGTCGCGCTCACCGACGAGATCCGCCAGAAGCTGCAGACCGCCGCGGTCCGCGCGATCGAGGCGATCAAGTACACCAACGTCGGCACCCTCGAATTCCTGCTCGACACCGACGGCAGCTTCTACTTCATGGAGATGAACACGCGCATCCAGGTCGAGCACCCGGTGACCGAGCTCGTCACCGGCCTCGATCTGGTGCGCGAGCAGATCCGCATCGCCCAGGGTGAACCGCTCTCGTTCGATCACACGATCGACCGGCGCGCGCGCGGCCACGCGATCGAGCTCCGGATCAACGCCGAGGATCCGAACACCTTCGCGGGCTCGCCGGGCAAGATCACCGCGCTCCACATGCCGGGTGGGCTCGGTGTACGTGTAGATACGCACGTGTATGCAGGCTACGTCGTGCCGCCCAACTACGACTCGATGATCGCCAAGGTCATCGTCCACGACGTCGATCGGATGGCCGCGTTGCGACGGGCGCGGCGCTGTCTCGACGAGATGGTCATCGAGGGGATCCGGACCAACATCCCGTTCCTCAAGCGGATCATCAACAACCCCGACTTCATCCGGGGTGACTTCGACACCGGGTTCGTGGGACGCCTGCTCGCCGAGCGGCCGGCACATCCCTGACTAACGTCGGGGATTCGTTCGAGAGTTTCCTTGACCCCTCCGTCGACGAGTCGGTACTCTTTTCCAGATGTGCCAGGCATACTGCCCGATGCTGCTCGTCATGCGCCGCCCCAGGAGGCCTTAGAACCTCGTGGCCTTTAACAAAGAAAAGGTCATGGAGGCGGCCCGCAAGTTTGTCGATAAGAACCAGATCGACAAAGCGGTGAAGGAGTATCTGCGGATCGTCCACGAGGATCCGAAGGACGTCCGCGTCTGGCTCAAGATCGGCGACCTCTACGCGAAGAAGCGCTCGAAGCAAGAAGCGATCGAGACCTACCTCAAGGTCGCGCGCTTCTATCACGACCAGGGTTTCTTCCTCAAAGCGGTCGCGGTCTACAAGCAGATCCTCAAGCTCGATCCGCGGCTCGTCGACGTGATCTTGAAGCTCGCCGAGCTCTATCGCCAGCTCGGCTTGATGAGCGATGCGATGCAGCACTTCGAGTCGGTGGCCGCGCACTTCCATCGCGAAGGCAACACGAAGGAAGCGCTCGCGACGGTCAAGAAGCTCGTCGATCTCGACCCCGAGAACATCGCGACGCGCATCAAGCTCGCGGAGCTGTACTCGAAGGAAGGCATCGTCGAGGAAGCGGCGAACGAGTTCTCGACGGCGTGCGATCAGCTCCGCCGGCAGGGCCGCCAGGACGACTTCGTCAAGGTCGCCGAGCGCCTGCTGTGGCACAAGCCCGAGAACCACTCGCTCAACCGCGAGCTCGCCGGGCTCTACCTCCGCCGCAACGATCCGCGCCGCGCGCTGCAGAAGCTCCAGGCGTGCTTCAAGGCGGATCCGCGCGACGTCGAGACGCTGGGCCTGCTCGCGCAGGCGTTCCAGGCGCTCGACCAGAAGGCCAAGACGGTCAGCGTGCTCAAGGAGCTCGCGCGCATCCACACCGAGAACAAGGCGAAGGACAAGGCGAGCGACGTCTTCCGCAAGATCCTCGAGTTCGTGCCGGGGGATCCCGACGCGGTCGCGTTCTTCGGGCCGGCGGCGGTCGTCGCGCCGCCCGCGATCACGTCGCCCGCGCGACCTCCCATCCCCGCGCCGCGGCAACCGACGCCGATGCCGGTGGCGGTGCGTCATCCGGTCGACGTGAAGTTCAACGTGAAGTTCAACCTCACGGGTGATCTGCCGTCGTTGTCGGGATCGGGGATGGCGTCGCCGGCCCCGCCGTCGACGCGCATGACCGGCTCGATGCCGCTCGTCGACGAGCAGAGCCTGTCCGGCGCCGACTTCGCGTTGCCCGAGTACGACGATCACGACTTCTCGGCCGACATGGAGCCGCCCGGCGATCCGCGCGCGCTGTCGGCGGCGGGCGAGCGTCACGCCGACGAGATCTCGAAGATCCTCGCCGAGACCGATGTCTACGTGAAGTACGGCCTCCACCAGAAGGCCATCGATCACCTGCGCCGGGTGTTCACCCTCGACCCCGACAACGTCGAAGCGCGCGAGCGCCTCAAGGACATCTTCGTCTCGCAGAACCGCGAGCACGAGGCCGAGCTCGAGCTGCTCAAGCTCGCCGAGACGGTCGCGTCGGCGGATCCGGATCGCGCCGAGGCGTACCTCCAGGAGCTGCTCCAGATGAACGGGACGAACACCGGTGCGTTCGAGCTCGCGCGGCGCTTCCGGCTCCGCGTCGCGCGGATGTCGTCGGTGTCGCAGGAGGTCGAGTACGCCGGTGGCGGCGTCGCGGCCGTCGATCTCGAGATGGACGAGCTCGAGCTGGCGGCGGCACCGCCCGTGGCGATGGGCGTCGCCCGCGGTCGCCACGACATGGCGCACGGCAGCCCCGCGCCCGGTCGCCCGCCGGCGCCGCCCACCTACTACCAAACTCCGCAGCACGGCTACGACGAGGCGTCCGATCCCGACGACGGCTTCGTCTACGAGTCGGGCTCGCAACCGACCGGCGTGCTGTCGGCGGACGAACAGGCCGCGGCGCTCGCGGCGTTGCCTGATCTCGACGAGGATCCGATGATCGTCGCGCCGCCGGGTCGTCCGCCGGTGCGCTGGTCCGGCGATCGCCGAGTCGCCGATGCCGTCGAGGCCCAGCTCGACGACGACGCGCTCGGCGACGAGATCGATCACGAGGTCGCGCAGGAGCTCGCCGGCGCGGACCACGACGATCTCGACGTGCACCCGGACGACATGCCGTTCGATCCCGACGACGCGCGCTCGTTCGACGTCGGGCTGGGCGCGGACGGCAAGCCGATGATGCGCTCCGGCGGCACGGGCACCGCGCCGGTGCTCGTCTCCGGGTTCGAGGAGACGGCGCTGCCGCCGCGCAGCTCGATGGCCGTCGACACCAACTCGAACCAGTTCGACCTCAGCAACGAAGGGCTGACGTCGGCGGGCTCGTCGACCTACGATCCGACCGCCGCCCACGCGATCGACACGACCAGCCATGGCGTCGATCTCGACGAGGCGGCGTTCGACAGCGCCGCGCGCGGGGGGCCACGCGCGGAGACCAGCATCGAGGACGGGCTCGACGAGGCGGACTTCTACGCGAGCCAGGGGATGGTGCCCGAAGCGCTCGACACGCTGAACAACCTGCTGGCCCAGTTCCCTGGGCATCGCCTGATCACCCTCAAGTTCGCCGAGGTCGAGGCGATGCTGCACCCGACCGCCTCGCACGATGCCGCCATGGAAGATGCGAGCGGGAGCCACGGCGCCGTCGATCGCGGCGTCCCGCCGGATCGCACCGAGGGCACCGACGCGATCGACCTCGACGAGATCGAGGAGGTGATCGGCGTCGAAGACTTCGACGAGCTGTCCTCGGATCCCGACAGCGCGTCGCTGCGCAAGAAGCGTCGTACGCGCCAGCCGCAGGTGATGCTCGAGAAGCCGGTAGGTCCTGCGCTCGCCCGAGCGCGAGGTGCAGTGCCGCGTGATGATCGGCATGTGCCATCGCGAGCAGGGCAACTCGTCCGAGGCGATCAACCAGTACAAGGCCGGGCTGCACGCGCAGCCGTCGGACCGCGAACAGCTGAGCCTGTACTACGAGATCGCGATCACCTACGCGGCGATCGGTGACGAGGCCGAGGCGCTCTACTACTTCGACACGGTGGCCAAGCGCGATCCGGGCTTCGCGGATGCGGGCGATCGCGCCGACGGGCTCCGCGCGCGCGTGGGGCGCGGCATGCGGCCGGTCGACGACGACGACATCTGAGCGGTGATCCTGAGAGGTGATCGCGTGTCCGACGACCTCCTCGAGGAGTTCTATCGGGGCATCTATCTGGGCGCGTTCGCGACGCAGGCCGAGCCGCTCGACACCTGGCGCCGCGCGCTGCGCCACGAGCTGCCGTACGAGCTCCACGTGCGGATCGCGACGGACGCCGATGGGATCACCGGTGGCATCACGTACGAGCGCTACCCGCAGAGCCAGTGCGGGCTCGTCACGTACCTCGTCGTCGCGTCGCGGGCGCGCGGGCGCGGCCTCGGGCGCGCGTTGATCGACGACGCGCTCGGCGCGCTGGCGTCGTGCGCGATCGTGTTCGGCGAGGTCAACGATCCGCGGCGGCCGCACGTCGACGCGCCGGCCGCGTGGTCGCGGCTGATCCGGTTCCAGCGCTGGGGCGCGCGCGTCGCCGACGTCGACTACGTCCAGCCGGCGCTCGGCGACGGGCTGGCGCGCGATCGCGGGCTCCTGCTGATCGCGTTCGGCGGCGACGCGCTCGGGGCGTCGCTCGACGGCGCCGTGGTCCGCGCGTTCGTCGACGAGCTCTACCAGGTCACCGAGGGGGCACCTCGCGAGGGCGCGGCGATTCCGGACCGGGTCCCGCTCGCTGCCCTGAGGCGATGAAGATGCGATGAAGATGGGATAGAACCGTTCGATGGGGACTACCTGGACTGTCGTCGTGGCCGCGTCACTCTCGCTCGTCGCCTGCGGCGGCAAGAAGGAGGGAGATGCTGGCAAGGGGTCGGATCTGACGCAGCCGGTGAAGCCGGCGCCGGGGCCGGGCGCCTTCGAGAAGCTCGAGGTCACGCTCGACGGCGTGCGCGTGCCGGTCGAGACGGCGATCGCCAAGATGCTCCCCGACGGGCGTGTCCAGCTCTACCTGTCGCCGAAGAAGGTCGTGACGTGCAAGGAGCTGCTCGTCAACGTGTTCAACGACAAGACCCCCGACAGCGTGCTCGTCGATCTGGTCGCGCGGCTCGCCGCCGACGGCAAGGACACGTACACCACCGGCGACCTCTACATGGGCACGCCGAACGCGACCGACCCGGGCGGCAAGGCGACGGTCGGCGGTGCGGCGACGAAGGACGCCAAGGTCGACGTCACGCTCGACTTCACGGGCACGACCGGCTTCGAGAAGAAGAAGCTCGTGGTCAAGGGCGCCGTCGCGGTGACCGGCTGCGGTGCGCAGGACACGACGACCGGGCCGGGCGTGTCGACGACGCCGGCGTCGTCGACACGCCCGG
>JAPLLF010000461.1 GCA_026387715.1 Pseudomonadota bacterium | reverse complement strand
GTAGCTGACGCGCACACCGAGCTGCTCGGCGACGGTCTCGATCAGCTCGAGCTGAACTTCGGGCTTCATGCTCGGTCACCCTATCAAACGTGATCAGGGGCGCAACGACTTTGTCCGAGTTACGGACGACCCGAGATCTGTCGAGAGATCAGCGCGGCTAATAGATCGGAATCACGACACGAAATGCAGCGCCGCCGAGATCGCTCTGGGTCACCGAGATCTCGCCGCGGTGCTGCTCGACGATATTGCGCACGATCGGCAGGCCCAGCCCGGTGCCCTTGCCATCCGGCTTCGTGGTGAAGAACGGCTCGAAGATCTTCTCGCGGTCCGCCTCGGGCACGCCGACGCCGGAATCTGCCACCTCGATCGCGACCGTGCTCTGCCCCTCGATGCACGCGCTCACGCGCACGCGCCCCGGGGCCGGCGTGTGCTCGACCGCGTGGACGGCGTTGGTGATCAGGTTGATCAGCACCTGCTCGAGCTGCCCGCCGACCGCCTGGATCATCGGCAGCTCGGGATCGATGGAGACCACGAGATCGATCCCGCCGCGCTCGACGAGGTGCTCGCAGATCGAGATCGACTGCTGCACGACCCCGGAGAGATCGACGGGGCCGAGATCGCGCGCGGACGGCCGCGCGTACTGGACGAGATCGCGCGTGAACCGGAGGATGCGCTGGGCGCTCGCCCCGATCCGGCGGAGCTTCTCGAGGTCGCCGGCCTCGCTGCCCTTGGCCTCGAGCTTCCGCATGAGGTACTCGGCGTAGACGGTGATCGACGTCAGCGGGTTGTTGAGCTCGTGGACGACGCCGGCGGCGAGCTCGCCCAGGGTCGCGAGCCGCTCCGCGCGGATGACCTGGTGCTGGAGCTCCTCGATCTTCGATTGATCCTGGCCGATCGCGACGACCGACTCGATCGGCCCACCCGGGGCGCCCGCCCGGCCGACCGGCGCGATGCTCCACACCGTGCGCACGAGGCCGGCGTGCTTGGTCGGCAGCGACACCGTGACCGCGGTGTGGTGCTGCCCCGCGAGCGCGCTCGCGAACGCGGTCGTGAGGTACTGCCGCTGATCGGCGGTGATGAAGTCGCGGACGTCGCGCCCGTGCATCTCGTCGCGCGCGAACCCGAGCAGCTCGAGGAGCGCCCGATTGCACACCGTGATGCGCCACGTCCGGTCGACGCCGAGGATGAGCGCGTTGGCCGATTCGAGCAGGCGCGCCTGGTAGTCGCGCAGCCCGATCGCGTCGTCGTGGAGCCGGCTCGTGCGCAGCGCCCCGGCGAGCTGGCTCGCGACGAGCCGCACCACGGCCTCGTCGTCGACGCGGCGATCGCTGCTCGGCGGATACCCGATGTCGATCACGCCGTACAGCTCGCCCCCCGCCGCGAGCGCGACCGTGAAGCCGGTCGCCATGCCCGTGAACGGCGAATCCCAGCGCTCGCGCACGAGCAGGCGCGCGCTCGCGGCGACCGCGCCCTTGAGCCTGGCCGAGGCGAGCGTGGCCGTCGCGATCGTGACGCCCTCGTGCTCGATGTTGGCGCGCAGCCCCGCGCCGAACACGTACGCCCGCACCGGCTCGCGATTGCGCAGGTCGAGCGCCCGGATGGCGATCGCGCGTCCGGGCAGGAGCTTCGCGACGATCGCGAGGGCGCCTTCCGCGAGCTCGCGCTCGGTCGCCGGCGCCGCCGCCGACAGCTCGGTCAGGTCGCGCACCGCGACGAGCTGCGCCTCGACCGAGATGGCCCCGATCGGCACGCTCACGACTCGCCTCGGCGCGCGTCGAGATCGCCGAGGTCACCGACCGTCGGACGCCCGAGCTCGGCGCCCTGCGGCTCGCCCTCGTCCGGTCGCCCGATCGGCTCGAACTCGCCGGTCTGGTGGTCGTCGGGGCCGTAGTGATCGGGGATGGGATCTTCGAGCATGGATGGAACGATCGATCGGGAAGGATCGCTGTCGCTATCTCCCGCCGGCGCCGCCCGTGCGAGATCGAGCATACGCGCCGCGCCCACGTAATCGGTGGTCTCGTACTTGGTAATGCGACCGATCTTCTTGACGATGCCCGCCATCCGCTCGGCCTCCGACAGGATCACGCCCACCGCCCGGAGGTGCCGCGCGTCCTTCTCGCTCTGGCGCTCGATCAGCTGGGCGTAGCCGATGATCGAGGTCAACGGCTGGTTGAGCTCGTGTGCGGCCGCGCCCGCCAGCTCGGCGACCAGGGCCTGCTTCTCGGAGCTCTGGAGCTTCTGCTGCGCGTCGAGCAGCCGCTGCTCCATGCGGATCCGATCGCGCAGGTCCGTGAGGATGCCGACGGTCGCGACCTCGTGCTCGCGCTCGTAGACGATCGAGGCGGTCATGCTGACCGGCACGGCGTCGCCGGTCGACACCAGGATCTCGCGCCGGGTCTGCTCGAGCCGGCCGACGCCACCGTACGAGGTCGATCGCAGCATGCGCATGATCTGGCGCGCGCCGTTCTCCTCGTAGAGCTTCCAGACCGGCAGCTTCCCGATCACGTCGCGCGCGCGATAGCCGAACAGCCGCTCGGCACCCTGGTTGAACAGGATGATCTCGCCGCTGAGGTTGGCGGCGATGATCGCGTCGACGGTCGAGTCGATCAGCCGCTCGAGGAACTCCTTCGTCGAGCGCAGCTCGAGCTCGAGCGCGCGCTCGGCGGTGACGTCGCGAAACGCGAGGATGACGGCGCCCGTGCCGGCGAGCACGGTGGACGTCGACACCGACACCCACACGGGCTGGCCGGACGTCGTCGACAGCTGGAGATCGAACGCGTCGACGTTGGAGCCAGCGAGGACCTTCGTGATCGTGTCGCCGATCTGGTCGAGGTGCTCGCTCGCGACCAGGTCGACGAGCTCGCTGCCGAGCAGGCCGTCGCGCGCGAACCCGGTGATGCGCTCGGCGGCACGGTTGATGTAGAGGATGCGGCCGCCGTCGTCGAGCACGACCACGCCATCGGCGCCGGCCTCGAAGTGCTCCTTGAGCTGGTCGATCCCACGGAGGCGACGCTCGGCCTCGTAGCGAGCGCGCGAGATGCGATGGGTCTGATCGTGCAGACTCTCGAGCACGGAGCCCTGGCGGAGGTGGGCCGCGACGAGGCTCGCGATCAGCCGTCCCAGCTCCTGCCCGCGGGTGCCGAGGTGGGAGATCCCGGGCTTGTGCTTGCGCAGCATGATCACGCCGAGCGGCCGCTTGCGCCACTGCACCGGAAACACGGCGGTCGAGCGGATGTTGTGCGCCGCGAGCACCTCGCCGATGCCCTCGGTGACCGGGGACGTCAGCACGTCGTCGATCAACACCGGCGTGCCGGTCCGGATCGCCTGGCTGATCTCGGGGTAGTCGCCGATCTCGAGAGTGAACTGCAGCCGCGGCTCGGCGTCGTTCGCGGCGATCACGAACGCGTGATCGCTGCCCTCGATGTGCGCGACCAGCGACGCGCGCTCGAAGCCGAGGCTCGTCGCGGTGAGCTGGAGCATCTGCACGAGGCCCTCGGCGTCGTCGCCGTGGGTGGTGAGGACCTCGTTGATCCGACCGAGCGCGAGCCCGCCCACCCCTTCCCGCGGCCCGAGCCGGCACAGGTTCCGGACCCGGTTCGCGAGGATCAGCGACGGGACCGGCATGCGGGCGACGTCGGTGGCGCCCGCGGTGAGGGCCTCGCCGACGGCGGTCGGGGGCATCCCCGGGACGACCGCGAGGATCGGGATCTCGGCGAGCGCGGGGACATCGCGCGCCTCGGCGACGAGATGCGCGGCGTCGTCGCCGGTGATCACCAGGAGCTGAGGGAGCTCCGAGAGCCGCACGTGCGCCGCGGCGCTCGCCAGGATCCCGCTGCCGGCGAGCTGGCTGACGATCGCGTCGCGGTCTTGCTCGTTACCGCCGAGCACCAGGATCGTTGGCTCCACGTGAAGCGACGGTAGCATGATGAGGTCTCAGCGATTCTCGTACGCCACGAGCGCTGCGGTGAACACGAGCTTCACGGGCACGCCGTGGGCGCGCGCTGCCGTCGCGCAGGCCTCGAACTCGGGGGCCACGGTCTCGCCGCTGACCTTGACGGCGATCGCGCCGTAGCGCGTCTCGACCGTCACGGACGTGCGCGCGAGGATCGTGCGATCGCGTGGCGCGTAGCGCACCCCGATCGTCGTCGTCTCGCGCAGGATCGCGGCGATCACGGCGTCGCGCGTCGCGTCGTCGAACGGCGTCAGCGCCGACAGCACGAGGGCCGGTCGACCCTTCTTCATCGCGATCGGGGTCCACCACGCATCGACGGCGCCCGCCGCGAACGCGGCCTCGACGGCCGGCGCGCACAGCTCCGAGCTCATGTCGTCGATGTTCGCGTCGATCTGCCACACGCGATCGGCGGCGATGCCCGCGACGCCGACGACGATCGCCCGCATCACGTTCGCGCGGTCGGCGAGCTCGGCGTCGCCCGCGCCGTAGCCGATCGCGAGCGGCCGCCCCGCCGGTGAGGGGCTCCAGTGGGTGACGGTCGCCGCGAGGATCGCCG
>JAPLLF010001258.1 GCA_026387715.1 Pseudomonadota bacterium | reverse complement strand
TGGTGCCGGCCGCGATGCCGGCGAGCTGACCGGCGGCCGCCGCGCCCTTGACCTCCACGTAGTCGCAGACGTGATCGGCGTTGGTGAAGGCCACCTTGCACGCCGCGTTGCCCGCGGCGAGGCCGACCTGGCCGCTGGCGCCCGGCAACGTCACCCAGGCGGACGTCGCACCGTCGATCATGCCGGCGTAGATCTGGCGGGGAGGTGCGTCGGGTGCCGCGTCAGGCGCCGGCGCCGCGTCGGGTGCCGCGTCGGGCGCCAGCGCCGCGCCGTCGTCGCCGCAGGCCAGCATCGCCGTGATCGTCGCCGCGACCGCCATCAGAGAAATGCTTCGGTAGAACATTCGCCCGCCAAGGTAGCCAAGACGCCCCCGTGGGTCGAGTCACGCGACCCGCGGATCGATCTCGACGAGCTCGTCGAGCACGCTCCGCAGGAGGGCGTCGAACGTCGCCGGATCCTCCAGCATCGGGTAGTGGCCGACGCCGACCATCGACCGCATCGCGTAGTCCGCGAACCAGCGCGGGTTCGCGGCGACGGCGGGGGGGTGGAGGTCCCCGTTGATCGCGCGGACCGGGACGCGGACCTGACGGGCGCGCTCGCGGACGTCGTAGCGGTAGAACGGCTCGAGCAGCGCCGCGGCGACCTCCCCGGTGTACGCGAGGAACTCGCGGGTCAGCCGCGTGACGATCGCCGGCGGGGTCGTCGGCGCGAACAGGAACCTCGGCACGACCTGCTCGACGGCGGTGCGGAAGTCGCGGCGATACAGCGCGAGCATCGCGTCCACCTCTGCGGCCGCGGGGACCTGCTCGACGTTCTTCAACGTATCGACGAGCACCACGCCCACCACCCGGTCGTCGTGCAGGCTCGCCTCCACGACGTTGGCGCCGGACATCGAGTGGCCGACCAGCACGATCCGCGCGTGGTCGAGGCCCGCGGTGACCGCCGCGATGTCGTCGGCGTAGGCCTCGACCGAGGCCCGCGCGCGATCGCGTCCCGAGGCCCCGTGCCCCGTGAGATCGAGCTGCACCACCGTGTGGCTTGAAGCGAACGTGTCGCGCTGGGCATCCCACCAGCGACCGGAGCCGAGCCAGCCGTGCACGAACACCACCGCGGTCGCGCCGCGCCCTCGACCTCCGCGTGGATGGTCACCCCGTCTCGAGATCGCACGCTCAGGTTCATCCCGAACCACTACACGTGGAGCGCGCCAGGACGCAACCACCCCGCACCGGAGTAGCATCGCGCATGGCGTCCGCGGCCCACGACCGCAACCTCGAGCGCGCGCTGATCTTCAACTTCCTGATCCACGGCGTCGCGCTCCTGTTCATGGTCGTGTTCCTGATCGCCGCGCTGCCGGGCGGCTCGTCGGCGCCCGATCTCCAGCGCGTCGCGGTCATCGCCGAGCATCCATGGCGGTTCCGGATCGGCTGGCTCCCGTGGCAGCTCTGCGCGGTCGCCGACCTGTGGCTCGCGATCGCGATGGTCCGCGTGCGCTGGATCCCGCGCATCCCCACCGTCGTCGTGCTCGTCCTGACGATCGCCGCCGTGATCCCCGATCAGTACGCGCAGGCCGTGTGGATCACGCGCGGCGTCGAGCTCGCCGCGACCGATCCGACGGCCTACCTCACGCTCGAGCGTGCGATCTTTCCGCTCACCGCGGGCTGGGGCGCGCTGTTCTACACGCTCGCCGCGCTCGGCTGGACGTGGAGCTTCGCGCGCGCCGGCACGTGGACGCGCCTGCTCACCATCCTCAGCATCCCGCTGTGGTCGACCATGCTCGTGGCCGTCGTCTCGCCGCTACTACCCGCCGACGTCCGCCCGAGCCCGCTGTTCGTGTCGACGGCGAACGGCCTGGGGTTCATCCAGCTGCAGCTGTGGCTGGCGCTCGTCACCGAGCAGGTGTTGCGCCGCGCGCGCCCCGCCGAGCCCCACGGCCGGCTCGCGCCGTGGAGGTATCCCGGCCGCCGGCCCGTCGCGTGGCTCGTCGATCGGTTCGCCAACAGCCGGCTGTGGGGCGCGATCCTCGAGCCGCTCCCCGAGCTGCGCATGCGCAGCGACATCGCCGACGTCGTCTACGTCAACTACCTGATCGACGCCGCGGTCGCGCGCACGCTCATCCCGCCCGCGCTCGAGCTGCAACGCCTCGGCCCCGACGGCCAGTACGCGCTGTTCACCTTCCTCACCTATCGCCACGGCCACTTCGGCCCCGCGCTGCTCGGCCCGCTCCGCCGGCTGTGTCCGTCGCCGGTCCAGACCAACTGGCGGCTCCACGTCGTCGATCCGCACACCGGCCATCGCGGCATCTACTTCGTCACCAACGCGATCACCAGCACGCCGCTCGCCCTCGCCGCCCGCATGCTGTCCGAGGGCATGCCGATGCACGTCCTCCATCGCGGCGAGCTCGCCCCCGACGCCGACGGCACGCTCCGCGGCGCGCTCGAGCCCGGCACCGGCAGCGCCCCCGACGCCGCGCTCGCGCTCCGCCCGGCACCCACGGCGCCCGTGCTCGCCGGCGCGTGGGCCGCCTGCTTCGACGACTACCGCGCGTTCCTCGCCTACTGCGTCCCGCAGGATCGCGCGATGTCGAGCCAGCCGCTCCACGCGCGCATCTCGCGCCAGGAGATCGAGCTCGGCATCCCGCTCGACGCCTGCGTGCCGCTCGACGGCACGGTCACCTCGCGTGCCGCCGGCGCGATCGTCGGCGATCGCGCGCCGCTGTGCTTCCACGTCGCCCGCGTGCGATTCACGTTCACGGCCGAGCGCCACGATCGCCGGCCGGGTTGATCGCGCGCATCGCGTCGAGTGAAGCAAACGGGTTTGAGCCACGCGGTGAGGCAATGGTACGCTGTCGACATGCAGAGCCCCGCGAAGCTGCTCGAGGAAGCCATGCGCCTCCCCGCCGACCAGCGTGAAGATCTCGCTGCGCAGCTCCTCGATAGCCTGGAGATCCCACCTGGCATCTCGATCGAGGATCGGGGGATGTTCGTTACTACGAACGCGACTACCCGGGCTGATGCGGGACCTGCTGGCGCGCTTCGTGACGGCGTTCAAGCGCGGCCTCGAGGGCGAGCTCGTGGCGGTGCGCGACGACGCCGCGGCGTTCGAGCTGCCGCTCGTGCGCGGCGACGAGCTCGGCGCCGCGCGCTACGGCTTCGAGCTACTGGCCGTCACCGACAAGCTCGCGCCCGGCACCGCGTGCACGCTGCGCTCGCCCCGCGGCGAGCAGCGCGTCGTCGTCGAGCGCTGCGACGGGCTGCGGCTCACGCTGATCGCGACCCAGCCGATCGACGTGACCGCGACCCCGCTCGCGCTCGTCGTGGCGCCGTGGTTCCTCTACGACCGGCTGCTGCAGGCGCTCGACGAGCTCGACGTCGATCGCCACGGCGTCGCGCTCGCGCTCCGGATGTTCGGCAAGCAGCCGCACGCGCGGACCGCGACGACGCTCCGCGCCGACCACGCCGGCCTCGACGCCAGCCAGCGCGCCGCGGTCCAGCTGTGCAGCGACAGCGACCTCGCGTTCATCTGGGGACCGCCCGGCACCGGCAAGACCGTGACGCTCACCCACGTCGTCGAGGAGCTGCTCGCGCAGGGCCAGCGCATCCTGCTCGCATCGACGACGAACGCCGCGATCGATCAGATCCTCGCCAAGCTCGCGCCGCGCCCGTGGTTCGTCGCGGCGGTCGAGGCCGGCACGCTCGTGCGGCTCGGGCGCAGCGCGGCCGACACGTTCGGCGCCGAGCTCCACGACCTCGCCCTCCGCAAGCACGGCGCGCATCGGGCCGCGCTCGACCGGCTGCGCGCGCGCATCGGCGAGGTCACCGCGCAGGCCCGCTATTGCCAGGCGCTCGCCGCCGAGCTCGCCCCGGCGGTCGCGGCGCAGCAGTCGCTGTTCGTCGCACCCGCGCCGCGCCTGCGCGCCGCCGCGCTCTCCCCGGTGTTCGCGCCCGGCCTCGCCGCCGTGATCGCCGACCGCACCGCCGACGCGCAGCACCGCGCGCTCGACCAGCGCCGCGCCCGCCTCGAGCGCGTGCGCGTCCTGGCGAAGGCACAGGTCGCGATCCACGCCGCCGCGGATCGCGACCTCGAGGCGCGGCTCGTCACCGACGCGCGGGTCGTGATGTGCACGCTGACCAACGCGCACCTCGCGCCGGTGATGGCCGCGCAGCGGTTCGACGTATTGATCGCCGAGGAGGCCGGCATGGCCACGCTCCCCGCGCTGTTCTACGCCGCGTGCCTGTGCACCGGGCGCGCGATCGTCGTCGGCGATCCGCGCCAGCTGCCGCCGATCGTGCAGTCGAGCGACGATCGCGTGCGCCGCGCGATCGGCCGCAACGTGTTCGACGTCGCGATCCCCGATCCGACGCGCTCGGACGTCGTCGCGATGCTCGAGGTGCAGTACCGCATGCACCCCGCGATCGGCGCGCTGGTCGGCCGCCTGTTCTACGGCGACCGGCTCGTCCACGCCGCCGATCGCGCCGCCACCGAGGCGATCGCCGCCCGCGCCCCGTTCCCCGGCGCGCCGATCGTCGTCGTCGACACCCACGGCCGCACCACGTGCGAGCGGTCCGCCCGCGGCAACTCGCGGGAAAACCACGGCTCCGCCGCACTCGTCGTCGACCTCGCCGCCGAGGCCGTGCTCGCGGGCGCCACCTCGATCGGCGTGATCACCCCGTACGCGGCGCAGGCCGCCGAGATCCGCCGGCGGCTCGCCGCGCGCGACCTCGCCGACGTCGTCGACTGCCACACCATCCACCGCTTCCAGGGCCGCGAGTGCGACGTGATCCTCCTCGATCTCGTCGACGCCGCGCCGATGCGCCCGAGCCTGCTCGTGTCCGACGCGCCGAACCTGATGAACGTCAGCATCTCGCGGGCGCGCGGCAAGCTCGTGATCGTCGCCGACGTCGCCTACTTCACGGCGGCGGCGCCCGACGGGCTCGTCGCGACCCTGCTGCGCGCCGCGTCGTCGTCGTCGTCGTAAGCAACCTCAGCCCGGAATCACGCAGAGCTCGCGCACGCACTGCCCACCCGGCCCCTGGCAGCGCAGGCCGCTCGTGCAGTCGTAGGCGCACGGCTGATCGCGCGCGGGGAGCGGCTGGCAGATCGGCCCGCCCGGGCGCGCCGCGCACTCGTGCCCGACGAGGCACTCGTTGCCGTCGCTGCAGCTCGCGCCGTCGGGCAGCCGCGCCGCGCACTGCAGGGTCGACAGCTCGCAGTACGTGCCGACGGCGCACGTGCGATCGGTGTTGCACGCGGCGCCCGCCGCGCCGAGCCCGATGCACGTGCTGCCGGTCATGCCGAAGTCGCAGCCCAGGCCCGCGCCGCACACGTAGTCGGGAGGATTGAGCAGGCACTCCTGTCCGGATCCCGGACCGGGCTGGCAGGTGTTGTCGCTCGGCCGGCAGCCGAGGCCGTCGGCGCAGAACCGGCTGCCCGCGGCGCAGGTCTGGCCGACGCCCGGCAGCGGCGCACAGGTGCCCACGCCATCGATGCAGGTCAGCCCCGCGGCGCACGCGTAGCCGTCGAGGCAGGCCTCGCCGGAGAGCGGCAGCGCCACGCACGTCATCGGCGGCGACGACGCGCAGGTCAGTCCGTCCGCGCAGGTGTCGGTCATGCACGGGGCGCCGCTCGCGTCGGGATCCGTGCACGTGCGGGTCTCCGGCGCGCGGCCGCACGAGCGCTGGGCGCCACACACCGGCGGTCCGTCGCAGCCATCACCGAGCGCCGCGAGCGCCGTGCACGCGCCCTGGTCGCAGGCGAGCCCCGCCTGGCATTGCGCGCTCGCGTCGCACGCCGCGGTCGCGCCGAGCGGCGCGGCGCAGTGCAGCGTCGGATCGCAGATCAGCCCCGTCGCGCAGGCCGCCGACACCTGACACGCCGCGCCGAGCGCCGCCGGGGCCGCGCAAGTCCCGCCGTCGCAGGCCAGGCCCGCCGCGCACAGGTCGTACGGACACGCCTCGCCGGCGCCCGGCAGCGCGGTGCACGTCGCCACCGTCTCGCTCGGCACGCACACGCCCTCGCCGGTCGCGCCGCAGAACGCCAGGCCACCGCCGGTGAGC
>JAPLLF010001166.1 GCA_026387715.1 Pseudomonadota bacterium | reverse complement strand
GGACTCGCAACGAGGCGGCCAGGGCATCCACCGCCCGCTCGTCGACGCTGCGCGCGCGAACTTGAAGCACTCCGCACCCTACGCCTCCGGTCTGACAACCATGCGAAGGTATTGCCGATCCCGGGATCGACAGTGTCCGAGCCCCGGACAACAAGCCGAAACGAAGAAACGCCAGGACGTCGTCCTGGCGTTTCGTGCTCCTGGGGAGGGAGGAAGTGGTGACTACGCGGCGTCGTTGCCGGGCGAGCCAGACTCGTCGGCGTCGTCATCGGCCTTCGCGACCTTGGCCGCGGCGGCGATCGGCGCACGGCGGCGGACGACCGCCGGGCCCGAGTAGTACTTCTTCGAGATCCACAGGAAGATCGGCGCGGCGAGGAAGAACGACGAGTACGTCCCGACGATCACGCCGACGTTCATCGCGAACGCGAAGTTCTTCACGAGGCCCGTGCCGAAGATGTTCATGATGAGCGTCGTGGCGAACACCGTCGAGGACGTCAGCAGCGTGCGCACCAGCATCTCGTTGATCGAGATGTCGATGATCCGCTCGATCTTCTTGTCCTTGAGCTTCGCCTGGTTCTCGCGGATTCGATCGAACACGATCACCGTGTCGTTGACCGAGTAGCCCATCACGGTGAGCAGGCCGGCCACCGACGTCAGCGATACCTCGGTCCAGGTGATGGCGAACACCGCGACGACCATGAAGGCGTCGTGCACCGTCGCGAAGGCGGCACCCGGCGCGTACCGGATGTCGAACCGGAACGCGAGGTACAGCATGATCAGGAAGATCGCGTAGATGATCGACTTCGCCGCATCGTCGCGCAGCTTGTCGCCGGCCTTGGCGCCGACGCCGTAGCTCTGCACCGTGGTGACGGTCGTGTTGTCGAGCGTCTTCTCGAACAGCGTCTGGTACTGCCGATCGATGCCCCACATCGAGAACACTTCGGAGAACTCGCCGGTGCCCTCATCGGCGTGGAGGTACTGGTTCTCCTCTTCCTTGGTCCACGACTTGAGCTCGAGCGACGCGTCGGTTCCCGCGAACACCGGCGTGGCCTCGTCGTGGGTGATGCCCTTGCCCTTGGTCTTCACGAACCCGTTCTTCTTGTCGAACGTGTCGTAGAACCTCTTGAGCGCGGCCGCCTCGACCTCCGGCTTGAGCGCCGAGAAGCGCGGCGTGCGGACGATCATGCCCTCGACGCGATCGCCCTGATCGTTCTCCCAGCCGAGCTCGGATAGCTCGAAGCCATCCTCGCCGCCCTTCTCGAGCGCCGACCGCAGCTTCGCGGCCGGGGGCTTGACGTACTTCGCGGACGTCTTGTCCTTGAAGGCGAAGATGATCTCGGTGCCGCCCTTGAAGTCGATCGTCCAGTTCATGAACGTCCCGTGACGGGACTTGTTCACGAACAGGAGCCCGACCGTCGCGACCATCGCGATGCACGAGAAGATCATCCACGTCCGGAACTTCGCGACGAACTGGAAGTTGTTCCCGGGCGGGAGGAGATAACGGAACTTGTGCGAGGAGTGGACCGTCGGGGGATCCGCCGGCTTGTCCTGCTTGTCTTGCGTGGTGTCGTCTTCGCTCATCTGGGCCTCAGATCGAGATCGTGGCCAGCTGCCCCTTCTTCCTGGAGACCGTCCAGTCGAAGAAGATGCGAGTGACCCAGATGTTGGTGGTGAGGGTGGTGAACACGCCGACGAGGAGCATCACCGCGAAGCCCTTGATCGGACCGGAACCGTATTGCAGGAGCACCCAGCCAGCGGCGGCCGTGGTGAGCTGACCGTCGAGGATGGCCGAGAAGGCCCGCGAGAAGCCGACGTCGATCGATCCACGTACCGACTTCCCGAGTAAGAGCTCATCTCGTATGCGCTCGTAGATCAGGATGTTGCCGTCCACCTCCATGCCGATGGAGAGCACGATGGCGGCGATGCCGGGCAACGTCAGCGTGGCGCCGAACAAGGCCATCACGGCCAGGGTCATCACGATGTGGAACACCACGGCGAACACGCTGATCCACCCGGACCAGCGATAGACGCCGACCATGATGATGACGACGAGGATGATGCCGAGGATGAACGACAGGCGGGTCTTCTCGATCGCATCGCGACCCAGCGTGGCGCCGACCTTGCTCTGCGAGGCCTCGACCAGCGGGGCCGGCAACGAGCCCGTCTTGAGCACGTTGACGAGCTCGTCGCGCTCGCGCTCCTGACGCTGCGCATCCCCTGCACCCATCGTGATCGAGGCACGACCGCCGCGGATCGCGTCGTTGATGATCGGCGCACTCTTGACGGTGTCGTCGAGGATCGTCGCGAGCTTCTTGCCGGCGATCTGCGCGGTGAGGTCACCGAAGATGCGACCACCGAAGCGGTTGAAGTCGAGGAGCACGAGCGGCCGGTTCGTGTTGGGGTCGTAGTTGGCGGTGGCGTTCGAGATCGCCGAGCCGGTCAGCCGAACGGCGCGGTCGAGGAAGTACGAGCGCCAGACGACGCGCTGGTCCTTCGCATCCGGCAGCGCCTCGTTCCGCTCGTAGGCGAGCTGGCGGTCGTCGGGGACCTTGAACGAGGCGTCGGCCTTGATCAGGTTCCGCATGTAGCGCTCGAGCGCGTGGCGACCCGTGACCTTGCACTGGATCTTGCCACCCTCGAGCTTGTCGCGGTTCTTGTTCGTGAGGCAGCCGATCGCCCGGGCCTCGTCCTCACCCACCCACTCGTCCTCGCGGTCGTGCGCGTAGATGTAGACGTCGGACTGGCGCGCGCCACCGTTCTCGGGCTGCCACGACTCGGCGTCGGCGAAGATGCCCTCGGCCATCGCGATCGGGTCGATCGTCGCGCCCTTGCGGTCGGCGATGTGCGCGTAGAGCTTGTTCATGTACGTCGACCCGTTGTCGACGACCTTGAACTCGAGCTTCGCGGTGCGCGCGATGATGTTGCGGGTGTCCGTGATCACGGGGTCATCAGGATCACCGGGGAGCTCGACGATGATGTCGTCACCCTTCTCGATGACCGACGGCTCCGCGACGCCCTTCTCGTCGATGCGCTCGCGGATCGTGTTGACCGCGTTGGCGAGCGCGCTCTTCTTGATCGACTCGGCGTACGCCTTGGAGACCTGGTAGCAGAGCGCGTCCGCGCCGTCGATCTCCTGGCACGTACGCTCCGTGACGAAGTCGTAGTCGCTCTCGATCTGCTTCTTGATCTCGGCGCGCTTGTTCGCGTCGGCGACGACCACCGAGACCGCACCGAGCGGCATCGTCGGGGAGACCTGCGGGGTCTTCACCGTCGCGGTCACCTTGTCGTCGAGGAAGCGCGTCTCGAGGTCACGCTTGATCTCCGACGCCTTGTCGTCGACCGCCTTGTCGAGGGCGATGTTGTAGACGATGTGCATGCCGCCCTGGAGATCGAGCCCCAGGTTGATCTTCTTGGTGAAGAGGCGGTTGAACCAGGTCGGCAGCGCGTCATGCCCGACGAAGGTCGAGGCAAGCGTCGCGCAGCAGAACACCGTGACGAAGAACAGGGCGAGAAACCGCCACTTCAGACTACGATCCATAAGAAGCCTCGATCGCTGGCGAGTTAGGCGGCCTTCGCGGCGGTGACCTGGCCGGTCCACTTACCTTCGACGTAGGCACGAGGAACGCGAACGCGCACCTTCTCCTGGAGCTCGAGGACGAGCACGTTGTCCTCGGACACGCCGGTGATCTTGCCGATCACGCCACCACGGGTGATGACCTCGTCGCCCTTGCCGAGCTTGGCGAGCATCGCCGTGTGTTCCTTCTGCTTGCGCACCTGCGGACGGATCAGGATGAAGTAGAAGATGCCGAACATCACGAGCATCATCACGATCGGTTGCATGGCTTGCACAGGAGTCTTCTTTCTTACGGACGCGTCGTCGAACGATCACGAGACAAAAGCCAAGGTGATCGAGGAAATTCGAGGGGTTCGTAGCATCGGGTCAAATCGAGGTCAAGCTGACCCTTCGGCCAGATCATGAACGCGATCATCCCGGCCTTCGCCGACGATCGCGCCCCGCCCCTGATTCAGGCCGGCGTTCCCTCGCTGAGGATGCGCTCGCGAATCGCGCGGACGTGCCGGGCATAGAACGTGAGATTGTGCAGGGTTGCGAGACGGGCGTAGAGGATCTCCTTGGCGACATAGAGATGTCGCAGGTACGCGCGCGAGTGCGTCTTGCAGGTCGAGCACGGACACGCGGGGTCGATCGGCCCGAGGTCGGTTCGGTTCTTCGCGTTCGGAATGTTGACGCGCCCGGTCGACGAGAACAGGTAGCCGTTCCGCGCGTTCCGCGTCGGCATCACGCAGTCGAACATGTCGATGCC
>JAPLLF010000346.1 GCA_026387715.1 Pseudomonadota bacterium | reverse complement strand
GGCGGCGAGCAGCAGCGTCACGGCCGACGGCTCGGCCTTGGCGGCGCGATCGAGCAGCCCCTGGGCGTCGGCGAACTTCCCGCGCTGCATCCGCGCGATGCCGAGGTTGCGCCACACGAACGCGTTGCCGTCGAGCTGCTCCGACCGCGCGAGCATCGCCTCGGCGGCGTCGAGCTCGCCGTCGCGGAGCTTGCCGGTGCCGACCTGCGCGAGCGCGTCCGCCAGCAGCTTCTTGCTGCGCGGCGTCGACGCGATCGCCTCGGCCTCCTCGAGCGTCTTGATCGCGAGCTCGAACTGCCCGATCTGCAGCTGCGCCGCGCCGTAGATCGTCCGCAGCTCCGCATCGCCCGCGAGCTCGACGACGATCGGCGCCAGCCGGGTCACCGCGCCGGCCGCGTCGGTCTTGCCGAGCAACGACTCGCCGAGCTCGTGCCACCAGTCCGGATCGATCGCCGCCGTCGTCGGCGGACCGAGCTGGTCGAGCGCCTCGAGCGCCTGCACGGCGTCGCCGGCGCGCCGCAGCACGTGCGCGAGCCGTACGGTCCAACGCCGGCGCGTCGGCTCGAGCGTGTGCGCGAGCTCGAGCTCCTTGCGCGCCTCGGCGAGGTTGCCACGCACCGCGTAGGCCTCACCGACGAGCGCGTGGCCAGCGGCCTCCCCGTCGGGGACCTTCTTGAGATAGCGCTGGCCCTGGGCGAGCGCCGCGCCGGAGTCGCCGAGCGCGAGCGCGCAGCGCCCGTCGACGAGCCAGATCGCGGGGTGCTGGTCGGCCTGGGGCTCGAGCGCCTTGAGCATCGGCCGCGCCTTGCGACAGTCGATCGCGGCGGTCGCCCACGCGACGCCGATCTGCGCGCGCACGTCGGCCTTGCCCTGCGTCGGGTACTCACGGATCGCCTGCTCGAACAGCGCGAGCGCCTTGGGGGCCTGGTGGTAGCGCAGGTAGGCGTCGGCGAGCTCGACGCGATGCCGCGCGTCCTCCCGCGCGAGCACGGCCGGGCGCGCCGCGAAGTAGGCCTCGTACGCGGCGATCGACTCGGGCCACTTCCCCTGCGTGTGCGCGTGGTGGCCGAGCAGGACCTGCGCGTCGTAGCGGCTGGGCGTCCGCGCGACGACGGCCTGCAGGATCGGCACGCCGGTCGTGACGTCGCCCGACAGCACGAGCTGCGCGCCGAGCGCGACGAGCACCTCGTCGTCGCTCGGCGCGAGCTGCTGGGCCTTGCGCATGAGCGCGATGCCGTCCTTGTACTGCTTGCGCGCGGCGTACACCGCGGCGCGCAACACGTAGGCGTCGACGCGGCGCGGGTTGAGCGAGATCGCCTGGTCGAGCGCCTTCGCGGCGTCGTCGAGCGAGCCCTTGCGCAGCGCCCCGCGCCCCTCGTCGACGAGCGCGGCGCTCTCGTCCTCGCCCTTGGTCGGCTGCGCGAGCGCGGCCGGCATGGTCGCCAGCATCGCCGCGAGCAGGAAGGCGCTAGTAGCTGTAGCCGACTTTCGCATAGACCTCCCTCCCTTCGCCGGGGATCCGCGCCACGGTGACGGTGTCGGGGCTCATCGTGCGATCGTAGTCGCCCGGGGCCGGCTGCAGGTCGCGCGTGCCGAGCAGGTTGCGCAGCCCGATGGTGACGTCGAGGCCGTGGACCATCGGCGCGAAGATCGTGAGGTTCACGCCGGCCCACGTGGGCGACGTCGGCAGTGGATTGCTGTCCTCGTCGGGCCGGGTCGGCCGCTCGCCGATCACCGTCGCGTCGACGGAGACGTGCGCGAGATCGCCGAGCCTGGGCGTCGACACGCCCCCGGCGGCCGTGAACACCGGCGCGTTCGGCACGTCGCCGTACGCGAGGGCCTCGCCCGCGCCCGCCCGCCCGACCCGCGAGTACGCGCCGCCGCCGAACGCGTACCACCCGGCGCTGTTGCGGTAGCTCGCCTCGACCTCGACGCCCTCGGTGACGTAGCGCCCGACGTTCTGGAACTGCAGGAGCGGGCCGAACATCGGATCGACGACGTTGGTCTGCTCGACGATGCCGCGGGCGTCCCAGTAGTAGCCCGACACCCGCGTCGACAGCCCCGAGAACGGCTTGGCCCACACCACCGCCTCGAAGCTGCGGATCGTCTCCGACCGCAGGTCCTTCGGCTGCGCGAACGCCGTGTCGTCGTGGAAGAACGCCTCGTACGCGCTCGGGTTCCGGAAGCCCTCCGCGTAGAGCAGCTTGAGGCTGTTGATGTTCTTGTCGACGGTGACGCCCGGGTCGCCGGTCTCGAACGCGCGGCTCTTGGTGATCGACGCGTTGGCCTCGGTGCCGGCGGTGACGCCCAGCTTGGAGGGCAGGATCTCGTAGCGTCCGCGGAGCTCGGCGCCGATCGTGCGCGCGTCGCCGATGTCGTCGAAGTTCGGCGCCATGTACTGGTCGATGTGATCGGAGAACCGGTAGAAGTTCCCGTACGCGCGCCCGACGATCGTGAGGTGCTTGCCGACCTCCTCGGTGTGGCCGGCCTCGACGAGCAGCTGCGTGTTGTATTCGCTGTACGGCGTCTTCGCGTCGACCGCGCCGTCGTACGGCGCCCAGGGCGAGTCGCGGCGAAACCGGAACGCGCGGATCTGCGCGAACGAGCCACCCCACGCGCCGGCGATCGACGCGGCAAACGCGCGCGCGCCATCGCTCTCGAGAGGTTGGCCGCCGAGCTCGCTCAGCGTCGTCGCGTCGCCGATGCGATTCATCGCGAACACGGAGCCCTTGAGCTGCTTGTGGACGCCACCCGCCGCGAAGCCCGCCGCCGACGCCAGGCCGTTCACGGAGTTGATCGCGGCGCGCCCCCACGCGCGCGGCGTCTCGGCGGCCCCGCGGGTGACGATGTTGATGATCCCGAAGAACGCGTTGGTGCCGTATAGCGAGGACACCGGGCCGCGGATCACCTCGATGCGCGCGATCTCGTCGATCGACACCAGCGAGCCGAAGCCGATGCCGGCGGCCGCGCCCCACGCCTCGTTGACCGTCGCGCCGTCGACGAGCACGAGGATGCGCGTGTTGAAGTCGCCGAGGATGCTCATCCCGCGGATGCCGAGCGTGGCGACGATGCGGTTGTCCTCGAGGTAGGTGCCGGCGACGCCCGCGACCGCCTCGCCGACGGTGCGATAGCCGAAGCGCCGGATGCGATCGGACGAGATGACGGTGACCGCCGACGCCACGTTGCCCAGGCTCTGCTCGCGCTTGGCCGCACCGACGACGACGTCCTCCTCGGCCGAGGTCGCCGCGAGCACCGTCGCGGACGTCGACTGCTCCTCGGACGCGGCCGGCAGCGGCGGGAGATCGGAGACGTCGACGGTCGGTGGGGGCTGCGCGTTCGCCGCGACGGGCGGGACGATCCCGACGAGCCCGAGCGCGACGACGAGGCGCAGCCTCCGCGTCACGCCGCGCCTCGCCCCTGCGCCGACGCATCCGACGCCGGGTCGTACTGGCAGAGCACGAACGTGATGTCGTCCTCGGGCAACGAGCCCTCGCCGTAGTCGTCGATCGTCTTGACGAGGAAGTCGCGCAGCGTGACGAGCCCCGGCCCGTCGCGCAGCGGCTGGCCGGTCAGCGTGCTGCGCAGCCGGCGATCGCCGAACAGCTTGCCGGTCGAGTTCGAGCGCTCCACGACGCCGTCGGTGAACACCAGGAACAGGTCGCCGACCCGCAGCTGCAAGGACCCGCGTCGGATCTCGACGGCGATGTTGCGATCGCCGAGCGGGTTGCCGCTCGCGGCGATGATGCTCGCGTCCTCGAGGATGCCGGTCTGCCCGAGCTTGATCACGTACGGGAAGTTCTGCCCCGCGTTCGCGTAATGCAGGATGCCGTTCGTCGAGTCGAACACCGCGGCGAACGCGGTCATCAACACGTTGTGATCGCCGACCTGGCGGATCGCCGAGTCGATCGCGCGCAGCACCTGCTCCGGCGTCAGCAGCCGCTCGTCGATGCCCGACAGCGCCTCGACGGCGCCGCGCGCGGTCGCCGCGATCATCGCCGAGTGGATGCCATGGCCGGTCGCGTCGCCCAGGACGAGCAGCATGCGGCCGTTCGACAGCTTGTGATAGGTCCACCAGTCGCCGCCGCAGCTCGACGCGGGCTGGCAGTAGCCGACGATCTTGAAGCTGCCGTGGCCATCGAGCTTGTCGGGAGGCAGCATCGCCTGCTGCACCTGCCGCGCGAGCTCCATCTCCTTCTCGAGCGAGACCTTCGTGGCCTGCTCGCGGAGGAGATCCGAGATCTCGTTCGCCATCAGGTTGAACGTCCTGGCGAGCACGCCGAGCTCGTCGCCGCGGTCCTCGGGCACGCGGCTGTCGAGATCGCCGCCGGCGATCTTCTGCGCCTGGATCGTGAGCGCGCGGATCGGCCGCGCCAGGCGGACGCCCTGCAGCGCCGCGAGGATGATGCCGATGAGCAGCACGACGCCCGACACGATCCACGCCTTGGTGGCCGCCGCCCGCGTCCGCGCGTTGGCCTCGGCGAGCGAGTTGCGCAGGTCGGCCTCGAGGTCCTCGGTCGACACGCCCATGCGGACGCCGCCGACCCGGGTCTCGCCGACGCGCATCGTCGAGCCGTACACCCAGTCGGTGCCGGCGATCTTCGCGTGGGTGACGTCGCCCTGCTTCTCGCCGTCCGACAGCAGCCGATCGAAGCTCGCGAGCTTGTCGGCCACCGGGGCCGTGCTGGTCGCGTAGATCACGGTGCCGGTGCCGTCGCGGACGACCAGCCACGAGATCCGCTTCTCGCCGGCGAGCGCGGTGTCGACGATCGGCTTGACGTCGCCGTAGGTGTTGTTCGCGACGGGCAGCGCGACGCTCGAGGCGATCGACCGCGCGACGCGATCGGACGTCTCGGCGATGCCGGTCTCGCCCGTCTTGCGACGCGCCTCGACGTGCATGTCGTTGAGCTCGTCGATCGTACGTTGATTGAACCAGGTCGTAAGACCTGCCACGGCCGCCACGACGATCGATGTCACGAAGACGAGCTTCGTGGAGATCGGAAGCCCGGCGCGGGGTTGACGCGACGCGTTCACGAGGTGGCGAGCGTAGGCGATCGACCCACCCGGCGTCCACTTGCTGTCGCCCGGTCGACGGCACACTGAAACAATTTCGCGAGCTGGGTGGCCGGACCGTCGCCTTCGACGAGCTGGAGGGCCCCCGCGATGGCCTCGATCGTCGACACGCGATCCGG
>JAPLLF010000840.1 GCA_026387715.1 Pseudomonadota bacterium | reverse complement strand
GCCGACAACCTGCTCGATCTCATCGCGCTGCACGACGCGTCGAACATCGCCGCGGTGATCGTCGAGCCGTTCTCCGGCTCGGCGGGCGTCGTCATCCCGCCCGTCGGCTACCTCCAGCGGCTACGCGAGATCTGCACCAAGCACGACATCCTGCTGATCTTCGACGAGGTGATCACCGGCTTCGGCCGCTGCGGCGCGATGACCGGCGCCGCCGCGTTCGGCGTGACGCCCGACATCGCCAACTTCGCCAAGCAGATCACGAACGGCTCGCAGCCGCTCGGCGTCGTCGTCGCCAGCAAGGCGATCTACGACACGATGATGGCCGCGGGCGGCCCCGAGTACATGCTCGAGTTCCCGCACGGCTACACGTACTCGGCGCACCCGATCGCGTGCGCCGCGGGCGTCGCGGCGCTCGACCTGCTCGTCCAGGAGAAGGCCGTCGAGCGCGTCGCCGCGATCGCGCCGTACTTCGAGAACGCCGTGCACACGCTCAAGGGCGCCAAGCACGTCACCGACATCCGCAACTACGGGCTGGCCGCCGGCCTGACGATCGCGGCGGTGCCGGGCGAGCCCGCGAAGCGGCCGTACGAGATCGCGATGAAGTGCCTCGCCAACGGCATGTACGTCCGCTATGGCGGCGACACGATCCAGCTCGCACCGCCGTTCATCGTCGAGAAGGCCGAGATCGACAAGCTCGTCAGCGTGCTCGGCGACGCGATCAACGCCACCGCCTGAGCCGATCGCAACGTCGATGTGGACCGTCTCGCTCGACCCCGCCCGCGTGCAGCTCGACGTCGTGTTCCCGTGGCTGCACGGCTCGTACTGGTCGCCGGGGATCCGGCGCGAGGTCGTCGAGCGCGCGTTCGCCAACTCGATCGTGTGCGGCGTGTATCGCGATCACGACGATCGCCAGCTCGGCGTCGCCCGCGTCGTCACCGATCAGGCCACGTTCGCGTGGCTCTGCGACGTGTTCGTCGACGCCGACGCGCGGGGCGGTGGCATCGCCCGCGCCATGGTGGCGGCGCTGCTCGACGATCCGCGGCTGCAGACGCTGCGCCGGTGGTCGCTCGGGACCCGCGACGCCCACCCGCTGTATCGATCGTTCGGCTTCGGGCCGGTCAACCCGGCGATCATGATGCAGCTGCTCCCCGACCCCGCGCGCTGGACCTGACGTCAGGTCGCACGCTCGAGCCGCGCGCCGCCGGTCGCGGCCGGATCGAGGACGAGGCGGCCGTCGACGATCGAGCCGTCGGCGACGAACTTGCCCTTGCGCGTCTTGCCGCGCGTGACGAGGTCGCGCAGCTGCGCGTCGGTGAGCTTCCGGCCCGCGGTCTCGAACCACACGACGAAGCCGCAGCCCTCGCGCCAGCGCGAGCAGCCCCAGCCCCGCGCGCCGGTGATCAACACGCCGCGCCGGCAGCGTGGACAGCCGAGCGCGTCGCCGGTCGCGACCGGCGGCGGCGCGGTCGGCCTGCGGGTCGCAAGCGTGGTCGCCACCGGTGCGCGTGATGGCACCACGACCACGGGGGTGCGAGGGACCGTGACCACGGGAGGTGAGACGACGACCACCGGGGCGCGTGGAGGGACCGCGGCCATGGGTTCTCGCGAGCCGGTGCCGGTCGACAGCGCCATCGCGGCCGTGGCGAGCGCGTCGCCGCGCGCGTGGTCGCGCTGATCGATGCGGACGACGTGCGCGTGAGCCGGTCGCGTCACCGTGCGCTCGGCCGACTCGGCGAGCATCGCGTCCCACTCGCCGCCGCTGCCGCCGCGCGGCGTCGGGGCCTGTGATCGTGCGGCGGGTGCGGCCCGCTCGACGCCTCGGCTGGCACGCGGCGTCGCGGTCTCCGATCGTGCGGCGGTCGCGGCACGCCGGGCACCGCGCGCGGCTGGCTTCGCCTCGTCCCGACGTCGCGTCGGCGTCGGTGCCGACGTCCCCATCGTCGGCACCTCGGTGGACGCAGCCCCACCTCCCTTGCGCCACTTGGCCTTCGTGGCCTTGCCGCCCTTGCCTCGCTTGCCCTTGCTCCACGCCGGCGCGGGGCTCCCGCCGGGCGGCGGCGCCGACGGCGGGCTCGCCACGCGGATCGCGCCGACGATCTCCGTGACGTACGCCGCGATGTCCGCCATGAACGCGCCGCGCGAGTCCTCGCCGCGCGCGATCCGCGCGAGCCGCGCCTCCCACGTGCCGGTCAGCTCGGGCGACGCCAGCGACGGGATCGGGATCGCGGCGATCAGCGACATCCCGGTCGCGGTCGGCACGATCGACCTGGCGTCGCGCTCGATGTACTCGCGGCGGAGCAGCGTCTCGATGATCGACGCGCGCGTCGCCGGCGTCCCGAGCCCGGCGTCGCGCATCGCCGCGCGCAGCGCCTCGTCGTCGATCTGCTTGCCGGCCGACTCCATCGCGGCGAGCAGCGTCGCCTCCGTGTGGCGCGGCGGCGGCGTGGTCTGCTTGGCGATCGGCGCGTACGCCGCGCGCGTCATCGCCTGCCCCTCCACCAGCGGCGGCAGCACGCCCTCGGCGTCGTCGAGCGCCTCGCGTCCCTGCGCGGGCGCGTCGCGGTCGACGATCCCCGCGACCTCCTGCCAGCCCGCGACGACGCGGACGCGGCCGCGCGCGAGGTAGCGATCCGGCATCGCCGGCAGCGCGTCGACGTAGCGCTCCGTGTCGAGCGCGACGAAGCCCGGCGTCTTGGTCGGCGGCCCGACGCGGATCCACGCCTCGGTCGCGGCGAACTCCGCGTCCGGGTAGAACGCGCCGAGGAACCGGCGCGCCACCAGGTCGAACAGCCGCGCCTCGTCGCGATCGAGCGTGCGGGGCCGCGTCCCGGTCGGGATGATCGCGTGGTGATCGCGGACCTTGCCGTCGTCGACGACGCGCCGGCCCGGGCGCGGCGGCTGGGCGACGAGCGCCGCCGCGAACGCCCCCACCTCCGGCAGCTCGACGAGCGCCTCGAACAGCGCCGGCAGCTCGCGCGCGACGTCGGTGGTCAGGTGCCGCGAGTCCGTGCGCGGATACGTCAGCACCTTGTGGCGCTCGTACAGCTGCTGCGCGAGCTCGAGCGTGCGCGCCGCCGACCACCCGAACCGGCGGTTCGCCGTGCGCTGCAGCGAGGTCAGATCGAACAGCATCGGCGGCGGCTCGCGCACAGTTCGTGCGCGCACCGTCTCGACCACAGCACCCGCGGCCCGATCCCGCGCGGCGATCGCCTCCGCGAGCTCGGCGCGCGCGACCCGCCCCGCCGCCCCATCGCGCCACTTCGCGACGAACGTCCCCGCCGCCGTCGTGAACGTGCCGTGCACCTCCCAGTACGCGCGCGGCCAGAACGCGCGGATCTCGTGCTCGCGGTTCACCAGCATCGCGAGCGTCGGCGTCTGCACGCGGCCGATCGAGTACAGCGCGTCGTGCCCCGCGTCGCGGCCGCGCGCCGTGATCGCCCGCGTCGCGTTCATGCCGACCAGCCAGTCCGCCTCCGACCGCGACCGCGCCGCGTCCGCGAGTGGCTCGAACTCCCGGCCTGGGCGCAGCCCGTCGAAGCCGCGCCGGATCGCGTCGTCGGTCAGCGAGCTCACCCACAGCCGCCGGATCGGCAGCCGCGCACCCGCGAACTGGTACACGTAGCGGAAGATCAGCTCGCCCTCGCGCCCCGCATCGCACGCGTTGATCACCTCGCGGAACCGGCGCTCGCCGAGCAGCTTCACCACCGCGCGCAGCTGCGGCAGCGCGTGCTTCGAGCCCCGCAGCCGGAACACGTCCGGCAGCATCGGCAGGTGCTCGAGCCGCCACGCCTTCCACCGCGCGTCGTACGTCGCTGGCTCCTCGAGCTCGACGAGGTGGCCGATGCACCACGTGATCACGCACCGCTCGCCCTCGAACGCGTGCTGGCCCGTCGGTCGCACGCCCAGCACGCGCGCCAGATCGCGCGCGACGGACGGCTTCTCGGCGATCACCAGCTGCACCCGGAGATCCTACCGGGTGCCCCTGTCATGCACGATCCCCCCTTCCACCCACGCCCCCCGGAGCGTCGGCTACACTCGTCGGGTGAACCTCATCGCGGAGCTCGAGGCCGTGCTCGACGCGCTCGCACGCGCCGGGGTCGAGCACGCGATCTGTGGTGGGTTTGCCGTCAACATCCACGGCCACGTGCGGGCGACCCGTGACATCGATCTGCTGATCCCGAGCGCGCACCTGGCGGCCGCCAAGACCGTCCTCGCAACGATCGGGTTCGACATCACGGCCGGTCCGATTCCGTTCGGCATCGGCACGCCGCACCATCGCATCCTGCACCGGGTCTCGCGCCTCGACGCGCGCACCCTCCTGACCATCGATCTCATGGTGGTGACGCCGATCTTCGAGCCCGTGTGGGCCACGCGCCAGCGGGTGGTGTGGCACGCGCGCGATCTGACGGTCGTGTCCCTCGAGGGCCTCGGTCGGATGAAGCGGCTCGCCGGGCGCCCGCAGGACCTCGCCGACCTCGAGCAACTCGGGTTGGGGGCCGATGCCGATGCCGACGAATGAACTCTCCGAGGCCCTGGTCACCGCGCGCCTCGACGCGCTCGGGCAGCTCCACGAGCTCGGGATGTCACTCGCCGCCGTCGCCCCTCCCCTGTCGTTCGCGCAGTGGCGGCGTCGCTGCATCGACGTTCACGAGGTCGGATCCCGCGTCGACAACGTCGTGTCGCTCGTCGTGAGCTCATCACGCCGGTGGTGGATCGGCGACGAGCTCGAGCTCGTCACCGACGTCGCAGGATCCATCATCGCGTCGATGCGCGCGATCATCGTCGGCGTCGAGCCAGGACGCGATGACCTGCCCGCCGATCGCCTCACCCAGATCGCGCTCGCCTTCGTCGGAGCCGTCCCCGACCTGACGGCGCCCTGTCAGCTCACGCGCGTCGCCGATCATGCGCGCCTCGAGCCGTCACGCTAGCGAGTCCAGCATGGTCGGCTCACGTCAGGTCGCTCGAGAGCGCTTCGTCGTCAGGATCTGAGCCTTGCCGACCGCAAGCGGTCTCGCCAACGCGCGGCGCGCCCCGCG
>JAPLLF010000919.1 GCA_026387715.1 Pseudomonadota bacterium | reverse complement strand
CGCACGTTGTTCACCGCGTACCAGGAGCTGGTCGCCGGCACGCTCGCGCCCGCCGAGGTCGTGCGGCGCGCGGCGACCCACGAGCAGTTCGGCGTCACGCGCGGCACGATGCGAACGCTCACCGTCCTGCGGTAGACCGCTGGCACCGATCGCGACATGGCTGTCAGGAATCGGTCGGACCTGCCGATCTGACAGGGTCCGAATTCGAGCGATGACAAGCACTTACCACTGATTCCAGGGATGGCATCACGGGTGCTCTAGAGACGTCATCATGAAGCTCAGCCGCCTCGCGCTCGTCGTCTCGCTCCTGTCCGCTGGTACCGCGCTCGCGCAGCCGGGCCCCGACCAGGCCTACGACCCCGAGATGGCGCCGCAGCCGTCGACCTCGCCGCAGACCTCGCCGCAGACCCAGACGGTGGTGGTGACCGGAACGCTCCAGGTCCCGGTGCAGGCGCCCGTGCAGGCCGCCGCGTCGGGCGCGCCGATCAACGAGCCGTGGTCCAACGTCTCGAACATCAACGGCCAGATCGTCCCGGTCGGCGAGCGCAGCGCATATCTGTTCTCGCAGAAGAAGGTGAACCTCTCGACCAACCCGATCGGCTGGCTGATGGGGTTCTACGGCGTGTCGGCGAGCTACGCGCTCAGCAACAACGTCGCGGTGCGCGCGGACGTGAACGCGTACTCGCTCGATAACACCCAGGGCTACGAGTACGGCATCAGCCTGCCGATCTACCTCAAGCGGACGTACTCGGGCCCGTTCGTCGAGCCGGGCCTGGCGGCGCGCGGGTTCAGCAACAGCTCCGACGCCAGCTGCTACGGCTGCGTCTCCGGATCGACCTCGAGCATGACCGACGTCACCTATGGCCCCGAGGTCATGGTCGGCTGGCACTCGACGTTCGACTCGGGGCTCAACATCGCGGCCGCCGTTGGCGCCATCCGCAACGTGAACCCGGATCGCGGCGAGTACCAGGACCAGGTCGAGCCGACCGGCTACTTCCGCGTCGGGTACGCGTTCTGAATGCGGAGCCGCTGGAGCGGCTTCTCGACGAGGTACCAGCTGGCCGACGCGACCGCGACCGTCGCGGCGAGCGCGACGACGATCCGGACCGGGCCAGGCATCGGGACCTCGAGCAGCAACCGGATGATCAGCAGGTGGATCAGGTACGCCATGTAACTGATCTTGCCGACGTAGCGCAGTGCCGGCCGGCACAGCAGCCGGGAGAGCCACCCGGTATCGATGCGCACGAGCACCAGCACGCAGGTGAACTCGATCGCGACGAGCGAGTAGCCGAGCACGTCGAAGAACGGCTGATCGGCGGTCTGCTCGAACAGCGGGTCCGCCAGCGTCAGCGCGGTGAACACGCCGAGCACCGCGAGCGCGAGCGCGATGACGTGGCGGCGATGGTCGCGCAGCCAGGTCGGCGCGCGCAGGTCGACCAGCCCGACCAGCCCACCGAACGCGAGCAGATCCATGCGCGAGATCATCAGGCGATAGACCGCGTCGGAGTTCTCGCGAAACCCGTAGCGCACGAGCGGCGCCGCGAGGATCGTCGCGACGAGGACCGGCACCAGCGCGCGCCGCGGCACCAGCAGGATCACGAACGGCCACACGAGATAGAACTGCTCCTCGACGCAGATCGACCACATCGTCACGGGCGGTCCGCCGATCGTGGGCATGATCGAGTCGCGGATGTTCGACGCGAACGCGAAGTACCAGGGCGATTCACCGATCGGCAGGTACGACGTCGCCACCAACAGCACGAGCGCGAGGTAGTACGGCGGCACGATCCGCAGGAGACGGTGATAGAAGAACACCTTGAAGGCGCGCCCGGTCGGCAGGTCGCGCATGCCGATCAGGTTCTGCGTGATCAGGAAGCCGCTGAGCACGAAGAACAGGTCGACGCCGAACTGCGCGAACCGCACGTGCAGCATGTGGCGCGCGAACACGGCGAGGAACGCGAACGCACGCAGCCCATCGAACTGCTCGATCCGGGCGCGCGACATCGAAATCGAAGGTGACTACGCGGCGAGGACGGGGATCGTCGTCGCGCGGGTCTCGGCAGGAAGCATCGGCTGAACCTTGGCCGCCCACCGCGTACACGCGTCGAGACCGTCCATGCCGGGCAGTGCCCACATGCGCTTCTCGATGTGTCCCATCACCTCGAAGATCCGATCGTTGGGGAACAGCTTCGCGACGAGCTGCGCACCCTCGGCGTCGGTCTTCACGCCGCCGCCGACGGGCGCGTAGAACGACTTCGCGATCTGCCGGCACATCTTCTGGGCGAGCTTGTCACCCTCGAGACGCTCCCGCGCGTTGTTGTAGTAGTACGCGAAGTGACGGCGCTCCTGCTTGGCGATCCGCTTGAGCAGCTCGTGGAGCACCGGGTTCTTGGTGGCCTTCGCGAGCTCCTCATACGCGTGCGTCGTGAGCAGCTCCTGGAGCGCGCCCCAGAACATCCACAGGGCGATGAACTGCTTGGGGAACGCCTTGGCGATCATCCCCTGCATGAAGTCCTCGAACTTGGCCTTGAAGCGCGCGCCGGCGCGGACCTTCTGGGCCCGCTCGCTCGCGGCCTCCACCTTCACGCCGACCTCTTCCATGAAGCGCGTGATCGCGTAGGAGTGGAAGTACTCCTCGTAGTTCCACATGGTGAGAAACGTGAGCAGCTCGGGATCGCGCGAGACCTTGAGCCGACTCACCTCGAGGAAGTAGTGGACCGTCTGGCTCTCGATGTCGGCGAAGTAGCCGAGCATCTCGACCTCGGTCTCGGACAGGCCGTGCTTGCGTGCGGCTGCCCAATCCAGATCTTCGATGTCGACCTTGTGTGAAACGGCGAGATGTTGAGCGATGTCTGACACGATTCCCTCACTACGCCCCGATCGGTTCAGCGGATCAGGGCGGTGCAATCTACATTAAGAGGCACCGTTTAACACGGGCCATGGCACCAGCAGGTGAGCGAAGCGCTCTGGCGCTACGGCCCCGAGATCATTGAGCTCGTCGCGTGCCGCGGCCGCGCGCGCGACGCCGGTCGGACCACCTTCGAGGCGATGTCGGTAGAGCCGAGCGATCTGCACGTAGGCCGTCATGCCCTGCTGCGCGAGCCGAGGCTCGGCCGCGCTCAAGAGCGTGATCGCGGCCTCGTGATCACCGATGAAGGCGCAGCCGGCGGCGCGCAGCAGATCCACGATCCCCATCACCCACGGCGCGTGCTCCTTCTCCAGCGGATCGAGCAACGTCGCGAGCTCGACCATGCGCTCGGCGATCGGCCGCGAGCGATCCGCGATCGCCACGCGCGCGCGCAGCAGCACCATCTCGATGCGCGGCAGCTGGAAGCGCCCGACCCCGAGCTTCTCGATCAGCGGCCGTGCGTCGTCGAGCCGCCTGGCCGCGGCCGCGGCATCACCGCGATACAGCTCGATCGTCGCGAGCGACATCGTGGTCTGCGCGTGCGCGAGCGAATAGGTCGAGCCGAGCCAGCGCGTCGCGGTCGTGATCTCCGTGGTCGCCTCGTCGGGGCGATCGAGCACGAGCCAGGCGAGGTTCGTGCGCCCCGCCCGCAGCGCTTGCTGCGCGGCGGCATCACCGCGATCGATCGCGTCGCGCAGATGGATCTGGACCATGCGCGCCATCTCGCGCCACTCGCCGAGATAGAACAGCGTCGCCAGCCAGTAGGTCTCGCCGATGTCGAGCTCCCACCGGACCCCCGCCCCGTGCTCGCGCAGCGTGTCGAGCCCGGCCTCGAGCTCGGCGCGCGCCTCCACCCAGCGCCCGCACATGTGCGCCGCGATCCCGATCGAGACCCGCGCGGTCCCGGTGACGTGCGGATGGTTGATCTGCGCCGCGAGCGCGGTCAGCCGGCGCGCGACGCCCTCGACGGCGGCGCGGTTGCGACTACCACCCGAGCCCGCGTAACAGATCTCCTGCGCGAGCGACAGGCACACCCGGACCGGCTCGCCGGCATCGAGCGCCGCACGGAGCAACTCCGACTGCACGACCCGCCCGAGCGCAGGATCGGCGAACGCGAGCCCGCTCGCGATCGAGTAGAGCACGTCGACCGCCAGCAGCTGCCCCGACGGGACGTCGGCGACCGCGCGCGGCGTGAACCGGTCGCCGCGCAGCTTCATCTGCATCCACTGGGTCGCGAGCCGCGTGCGCGACAGCTTCGTGCCGAGCGGGATGCGGATGCCGACCTGCGCGAGCAGGCGCTCCGCCGCGGGCAGCGCCTCGTCGAGTCGCCCGCGCCGGAGCAACGCCTCGACCCGCAGCCGATCGAGATCGATCGCCTCGGCATCCGGCAGGAGCTGCGCGGCGTGGTGATAGACCGAGGCCGCCTCGTCGAGCTGGCCGGCGCACACGAGCGCCTGCGCCTGCTTGCGCAGCAGGTCGCGTTGCCCGGCCGCGTCCCACGGCCCGTACGACAGCGCGATCTGGTAGAGCTCGGCCGCGCGGTGAAACGCGAGCGCGTCCTCCGCGCGCAGCCCCGCGGCGACCGCGTGGTGCGCCGCGTTCGCGGGGTGGCCAGCCGCGAGCCAGTGCTCGACGACCGCCTGCGAGTCCATCTTGTCGACGCCCTGCACGGCCTCGAACGCACGCGCGAGCGCCTCGTGCCAGCTCGCCTTGCTCTCGAGATCGAGGTGCGCGAGCACCGCGACCCGCACGTAGTCGTGCGCGGGATGCAGGATCATCGCGTCACCCACGCCGCGCAGCGTGGCGAGCCGCTCGCTCGACAGCCTCGCGGCGGCCGCGTGCCCGTCGACCACGCCCGCGGCGTGCGCGGCGATCGCGACGCGCAACGGCCTCGCCGCGATGCTCGACACCGCGAGCATGGCCTGCGCATCCGCGGGCAACGCCTGCACGCGCGCGACGACGAGCTCGTCGATCGTCGAGCCGGGGCCGAACGTGGGCGCCCGCGCCATCTCCGTGATCACGAGCGGATTGCCGTGCGCGGCGGCGACGACGACCGACGAGCGGGTCGCGTCGCCGGCGAGCTGGGCGACCAGCAGGTGCGCGTCGTCGTCGGACAGGGCGTCGATCTCGAGCTCACGCAG
>JAPLLF010000067.1 GCA_026387715.1 Pseudomonadota bacterium | reverse complement strand
TCAACGCCGTGATCGTGTGGCGACCGGCGAGCCTGCGGCAGACGCCCGCGGAGGCGGCGTGGGTCGCCGAGGCGAAGCGCAAGCGACGTAGCGGACCGCCCTCGACCTGAGCGATACTCAGTAGATGAGAGCTTCGTTCGCGGTGTCGCTACTGGGCCTGTGCCTCCTCGCGTGCAGCGATGATCCGGTGAACAAGGACGACTTCTCGATCTACGCCTGCAAGGATCCGGTGACGGCCGGGTTGCCCAACGGCAATCACAACGCCGGGATGGACTGTCAGGGGCCGTGCCACGATCACGGCTACACCGTGTCGGGAACAGTCTACAAGGACGCGAGCGGAACCGAACCAGCGGTGGGCGCGACCGTGACGATCCGGGACGGCGATCTCAAGATCATCAACATGATCACCGCGTCGAACGGCAACTTCTACACGAAGGAGAAGTTCACGTTTCCGTTTCGCACGTGGGTCAGCTCGTGTCCCGACGTCGAGCTGATGCCGGACTTCGTCGACACGAACACCAACCTCGGCGCGAGCTGCAACCAGGGCATCTGCCACAACAACGCCGCCGGCACCGGCGTGATCACGCTCTTCCAGTAGCGATCCCGATCCTCAGAACTCCGCGTCGACCTTGTGGTAGCGCTTGATGAGGTTCTGCAGGTAGAGCGCGAGCTCCTCGAGCCCCTCGTCCTCCGCGGTCCGCGATATGTAGATCGTGTGGATCTCGGCCTCCTCGCCGTCGGCGCCTGGCTCGCGGAGCACGAGGGTGACGAAGCCGTCGTCCTCGTCCTTCTTGCCCTTCTTGCGCCCCGCCACGTCGAGCTCGTCGATCAGCCGCCAGATCTTCTCGGTCTGCATCCGGTCGAGGTTCACCGGCGGCAGCGTCTTGATCTTGTCCTGGTCGCCGTAGCTCGCCCACAGCGAGCTGCCGCGGATGCGGATCTCCCAGTCGTCGCCCTCGGGACGGTTGGAGACGAGGTCGAGCGATCGGCCGTTGGTCTCCCCGCGATCGGCGCCACCGCCGCCACGGTCGTTGGTGACGTACTCCCCACCGCTCTTGCAGCTCGCGAGCGCCAGCGCGACAACGATCAACCAGCGAGACACGCAGGCATCCTACCGCGCGGTAGGCTCCGGTACCATGCATCGCACCGCGACGCTCGAGGCGACCTGGAAGCGCTTCGCGCGCTGTCGGGCCGCCGCCGGCATCACGCGGATCGCGGACCTCACCGGCCTCGACAACCTCGGCATCCCGGTGTTCGCCGCGATCCGCCCGATGGGACGCTCGCTGTCGACGCAGCAGGGGAAGGGCACGACCGCGGCGGCCGCGCGGGTGTCGGCGCTGATGGAGAGCCTCGAGACGTACTCCGCCGAGCACCTCGCCCTCCCGACGATCCGCGGCTCGTACCGCGCGCTCGCCAGGCGGCGCGACGTGGTCGACGTGCGACGGCTCCCCCGCGCGACGCGCAGGCGCCTCGATCTCGACGCGACGTGGACGTGGGTGGAGGGTCGCGACCTCGCGACCGGGGCCCCGATCCTCGTGCCGCGCGACAGCGTGACGCTCGACATGACGTTCACCCGCGCGCCCGTGTTCGATCTGTCCTCGAACGGCCTCGCGTCGGGCAACGTGTTCACCGAGGCCGTCGTGCACGGGCTGGGCGAGGTGATCGAGCGCGACGCGGAGGCCGCGTGGCGGCGCGGCGGCGGCGATCGCCGGATCGTCCTCGACACGATCGCGTCGCCGATCGTGCGCGAGCTGATCGATCGCATCGTGGCGACCGGCGCGCGCGTGTTCGTGTGGGATCTGACCGGCGCGATCGCGGTGCCGGTGATCGGCTGCGCGATCATGGAAGACCCGCGCGAGCCCGCGTGGCGCGCGCTCGGCGTGTACCAGGGGTTCGGCGCGCACCTCGATCCGGAAGCCTCGATCGCGCGCGCGATCACCGAGGCCGCGCAGACGCGGGTGACGTACATCGCCGGCGGACGCGATGACTTCTTCCCGAGCGACTACGCGCGCGCGACGGATCCCGCGCTGCTCGCGGACCTGTGGACGCGGTTCGCCGGCCCGTCCGACGAGCCGGTCGCCGTCGACGATCTGCCGGTGCACGCGAGCGCGGGCCTCGACGACGATCTCGCGATCCTCGTCGCCGAGTGCGCGCGCGCGGGGTTCGCGCAGATCATCGCCGTCGATCTCACGCACCCGGTGCTGCGCGTGCCGGTCGCCAAGGTGATCGTCCCGGGCCTCGCGTGCGACGTCGAGGTGATGGCGTGAGCAAGATCCACGTGTTCGTCGGGCCGACGCTGCCGGCCGCCGAGGTCCCCGCCGACTTCGTCGTGCATCCGCCGGTCGCCGTCGGGGATGTCCTGCGCATGGTGCGCGCCCGGACGCGGCCCGGTGCGATCGCGATCGTCGACGGCTACTTCGAGCGCATGGCCGCGGTCTGGCACAAGGAGCTACTCCACGCCCTCGAGCGCGGCATCCCGGTCTACGGCGCGGCGTCGATGGGGGCGCTGCGCGCCGCGGAGCTCGATCGCTTCGGCATGATCGGCGTCGGGACGATCTATCGCGACTATCGCGCCGGGCGGCTCGTGGCCGACGACGAGGTCGCGGTGGTGCACCTGCCGGCGGCGCAAGGCTACGCGGGCGTGTCCGATGCGCTCGTCGACCTCCGCTACGGCCTCGGGCTGGCGGTGCGGGCGCACGTGCTCGGCCGGCGCGCGGCCGACGAGCTCGTCGTCGCGATGGCGGGCCGCTTCTACCGCGAGCGAAGCTGGGCGGCGGTCCTGGCGCTGGCGCGCTCCCCGAAGCTCGCCGCGTGGCACGCACGAGGCGTCCCGAGCCGCAAGACCCTCGACGCGCGACTGTTGATGCGTCGGCTGCGAGGCCGCGAGGCCAGGCCCGCGCAGATCGTCGTGCCCCGCACGTGGGCGATCCGCCGGTTCGCCAGCGAGCTGTGAGCCTGCCGATACCCTGGCGGTGCGCGCGCGAGCTATCCTGCCGTCGTAGTGCCCGATTCCAAGCCGGTGATCGGATCCTTCAGCGACGGGCGCTTCGAGATCCGCGGTCAGCTCGGCGCCGGTGGCGCGGGCATCGTCTACCGCGCGTACGATCGCCAGGTCGGGCGCGAGGTCGCGCTCAAGCACCTCCGCCAGGCGTCGGGCCGCGACCTGTTCCGGTTCAAGCGGGAGTTCCGCTCGCTCGCGAACCTCGAGCATCCGAACCTCATCGTGCTGCACGAGCTCCACGCCAGCGGCGACTCGTGGTTCTTCACGATGGAGCTCGTCGAGGGCGTGTCGTTCATCGACTGGGTCCGCCCGGGGATCCTGGACGGCGCGCCACGATCTCGGCACGACATCGTGACCTCCAGGCTCGACGTGGCGCGGCTGCGCGCGGCGCTGATCCAGCTGATCGACGCGATCCTCGCGTTGCACGAGGGCAAGACGCTCCATCGCGACCTCAAGCCCTCGAACGTGATGGTCGACGACCGCGGGCGCGTCACGCTGCTCGATTTCGGGTTGATCGCGGGGCTCGCGGAGGGCGAGCCCGAGCGCCTCGCCGTCGGGACGCCGGTCTACATGTCGCCCGAACAGGCGGCGGATCAGCCGCTCGACGAGGCGAGCGACTGGTACTCCCTCGGCGCGATGCTCTACGAGGCCCTCGTCGGACGCCGCCCGTTCGAGGGCAGCGCCGAGCAGGTGATGACGCGGAAGCAGACCGAGCTCCCGCCGAGCCCCGCGCAGCTGGTGCCCGATGCGCCGCTCGATCTGACCCAGCTCGCGATGGCGCTGCTCGCGCCGCAGCCGCGCGCGCGTCCGCGCGGCGTCGCCATCCTCGACGTGCTCGGCGCGGCGCCCTCGGCGCGCACGCGTGACATGGCGCGCTCACTCGCGCCCGCGATGTTCGTCGGGCGCGCGCGCGAGCTCGACGAGTTGCGGGCCGCGCTGGCGCACGCGCGGCGCCGCGGGACGGCGATCCTGGTGCGCGGCCGATCGGGCCTGGGCAAGAGCACGCTCGTCCGTCGGTTCTCGCGCGAGCTCGGGACAGGCGACGCGGGCGACACGGGCAAGGTGATGTGGCTCGAGGGTCGCTGCTTCGAGCGCGAGGCGGTGCCGTTCAAGATGCTCGACGGGCTCGTCGATTCGCTGACGGCGGCGATCCTCAAGTTGCCCGTCGAGGAGCCGGGCGCCGTCGCGCCCAAGGAGCTCGGCTCGCTGTGCCGCCTGTTCCCCGTGCTGCGCCGCGTGCCGCACTTCGCCGAGCTCGCCGCGCAGCATCCCCCACCCGCGGACCCGCAGGAGTTGCGGCGCCGCGGCTTCCAGGCGCTCCGC
>JAPLLF010001233.1 GCA_026387715.1 Pseudomonadota bacterium | reverse complement strand
CGCGCCTGTTCGCGACCGCCGACGCGACCGGCCGGCACGAGCTCGCCGCGGTCCGCTTCATGATCGACAACGCCGCGGCGCAGGCGCGCTGTGTGAACGGGCGCGCCGAGAGGCTGCAGGAGGGCGTGCACACGGTCCTCGTGATCCGGCCGACCGACGCGGACGGGAACCCGCTGCCCGAGATCCGGTTGCTCGTCGATCCCTCGCACATCCCCACGCTCGCGCCCGGCTTCCCGACGGAGCGTGCACCGCGCGATGGCCGCACGGCGCCGACGACCGCCGTGACGCAGATGCGCGGGCTCCTCGGCACCCTCGGCGTGACGATCCCACCCGCCCTCGATGCCGCCACCGGCTGGAACGACGAGCAGGCGGCCGCGTGGGGCCGCTTCCTCGCGACGCCGTTCCTCGACCCACGGACCCCGGCGAACGGCGGCACCGGCGGCATGGTGACGATCGCCGCGGTCGTCGGTAGCGAGCCCGATGTCACACGCCGCTCGACGCTCGAGGCCGCTCTCCAGTGCCTCGGTGGTGCCGACCTCTGGTACCAGGCGGTCGCGCAGCACGGGCTCGCGCAATCGCGCACCGCGGGAGGCACGGCGCCGACGGTGCTCCGCGGTGACGAGGCGGCCCAGGTCGACTTCTCGGCGAACCCGTGCACGAGTTGGGTGATCGCCGGCCTCGGCGGCACCGCGATCAGCGACGCCGAGAACATCCTGACGCACACGGCGCCCGGTCGACGCGACCCACGCCTTGCCGGGCTCGGGCCGGTCACGGTGACGATGGTCGGCCTCGACACCTCCCAGTCGCTGGCCACCAACACGCAGTGGCAAGAGGTCTTGCGCCGCTTCGGGCCGCCGCCGGGGGACGGTCGAATCCGCATGGTCGAGACCCGGCTCGGGGCTCTCCAGGGTGGTCCAGGCGCGTACACGATGGGTGGGGTCACCGCGCAAGGCGTGATCGCGGCGGTCGGGCGAGACACCGCGATCCCGGGGCCCATCCGCACGCTCGTCGCGCAGGCGCTCGCGAACCCGCCCGCCGGCGTGCCCGCAGAGCAGGTACTGCGCGGCGCGCTCATGCAGGATCCGCTCACGGGCGCATACCTCGGCTACCAGCTCGTCGTGCAGACGGAGGGCGGCGAGCGCAGGTTCGATGTCACGGCGGCGTCGTCGCGCTATCTGCCGGTCCCGCCGTTCACGCAGGCCCAGGCCGACCTCTACCTCGGTGAGGCAGGCGCGCCCGGCCAGCGCGACGCACCCACCGGCGCGGGCCGGTTCGCGGGTGGGTTCACCGCGTCCGCCGAGCAATCGAGCGAGTATGCTCGCTGGCAGCGCGAGCGCGAGGAGCGCGGCGAGTCGACCCGGCAACCGCTACCGCCACCATGAACCAGGACGAGCTTCACGCCGCGGTGTGCGCGGATCCCGACGCGGAGGCGCCGCGCATTGCGTTCGCCAACTTCCTCGCGCCGTATCGCCCGGAGCGCGCGCAGCTCGTGCGCCTGCAGCTCGCGCGGTTCGCCGCCGATCGCGCGGCGGGTGCCGTTCGCAGCACGCAGGCGGCCGCCGAGATCGCGCTCGTCGGGACCCACGGCGCCGACTGGATCCGCTACATGGAGAGCTTCGTCGTCCCGGGTGGCGAGCTGGCGACCGGCGTCCGCTTCGAGCGCGGATTCATCGCCCACGCGCGCGTTGCGATCGAGAACGTGATGGGCCTCGGCGACCGGCTCGCGCAGCTCGCTCCGATCCAGCACCTCGACGTCATGCCGGGCGAGGCGACGGGCGCGCCGGGCCGGATCGCGAGCGCGAAGATCCTCGGCCACCTCGACTCGATCTCGCTCGCCGGGCTCGGGCTCACCGACGACGACGCTCCCGCGCTCGCGGCGTGCGAGGCGCTGACGCGGGCGCGCTGGATCGATCTCTCCGGCAACCGGCTCGGCGTCCCCGGCATCGTGACGCTCGCCCGCTCGCCGGTGTTCGCGACCAAGGTGCGCGTGATCCTCGACGGCAACCTCGTGGATCCCGTCGAGCATCCGTTCTACGACTACGATGGCTCGGTCGCGGACGTCGCCGCGGACATCCCGCCGGCGGCGATCGAGGATCGGGTCGGCGCGAAGGTGCCGTGGCTGCGCTACCCGTGGGGGCGAGCAGACCGCGTGCCGGATCGCTACTACGCGCGCTACGTCTGAACAGCGGCGGTGATCACGCTCGAACCTGGTTCGAGCTCGGACACTGTATCCACGCAGCCAGCGGCTCCGTCGGGCCGAGGACGAGCTCGAGCGCGGAGACGTGCGCGGCGCCGGTCGCGCCCGCGAACGCGCCGATCCGCGCGGCGGCGTCGCCGCGGTAGAGGCCGCCGATGAAGCGGAGCGCGAGGTCACACGGCATCGCCGCGTAGCGCAGCGCCAGTCGCGGTGCGCGCGCGCCGCCCTCGAGGATGGTCAGCGCGGCGAACGCGCCGAGATCGCGGGCGAGCACGGGGTGCAGCTTCGCGATGAGCGCGCGCTGCGGTGCGCTGACGCCGGCGAGCTCGGCGAGCGCCGCGACGGCGACGGCGCCCTCGGGGCCGCGCACGACGCGCCCGACCTCGACGGCGAGCTCGCCCGCGGACACGCGCGCCACCAGGCCGCCGCTGCCGGCGGGCAACGGCGCGAGCGCGGCGGGCAACACGCCGAGCGCCGCGAGCCGCGCGGCGAAATCGGGCGCGCCGATCGAGCGCACGGCGGCCTCGCTGCGCTCCTCGCCGGCGACGGTGCGCACCTCGAGCTCGCACTCGGTGTCTCCGATCGCCGTCGCGAGCGCCGGGTGCAGCCTACCAACGAGCGCGCGATCTGCCGGCCCGACGCGCGCGACGATGCCGAGCGCTGCTGCGTCGGCGCGCCAGGTAACCTCGAGCGGGCGCGCGAGCAGCGGATCGACGAGCGCGAGCGCCGTGGCGAGCGGCGCGACGTCCACGCCGACGATCGCCGCGATCGCTCCGACGCGGATCGCGATCATGGGCGCGGCGCGGTGGTCGCGTGGACGAGCGTCTGCCACGGGAGCCCGTGCGAGCCCGCGGATCCGGCCGCGCCGCCGCCCGGCGCCGCGGCGACATGGACGTTGGCGA
>JAPLLF010000839.1 GCA_026387715.1 Pseudomonadota bacterium | reverse complement strand
GCCCATTCGCCGAGCTCCTCGAGCGCCTTGTGGTGGCCGGTGTGCCCGGCGATCTGCGTCAGCCCGCGCGGCAGCGTGCGCGGATGAAACCGCCGCGGCCGTGCGACGGCCAGCTCCCACGCCCGATCGACGCCCGGGCGCTCGGGGTTCGACGGCCGGTGATACAGGAGCCCACCGCCCTCCTCGCCCGCGATCCCCGCGACGTGCAGCGGCGCGAGCCCGAGCGGCGCGATCGCTTCGCCCCGCGGGCCACGCTCCCACGCCGCGCGACACGCGTCGACCGCGCGCTCGAGGTAGCCATCGAGCGCCGCCGCGATCGCCGCGGGCGACGCGGCGACCGGCCCCAGGATCGCGAGCTCGCGGTCGGTCACGCCGGCGTGCGTCAGCAGCACGTCGCGCCCATCGGGCAACGTCGCGGTGGTCGCGAGCCGCATCCGACGCGCGAGCAGCAACTCGACCACCAGGTCTCGCTGCGCGACGGTGAACGACGCGAAGTCACGGGCCACCAACCCCGGCGCGACGAGCTCCGGATAGCGCACGCCGAACTCGGCCTGCCGCGACGACCGCGCGAGCGAGCGCGCCGCCGCGAACGTCGCGTCGTCGACGGTCGCGAGCTCCATCACGCGCGAGATGTCGTGGTTGCCGAGCAGGATCGTGGTTTGTGCCGCGTCGTGGCTCGCGAGCCACGCGAGCGTGCGCAGCCCGTTCGCGTTCGACGCGACGACGTCGTCGAAGTCGTAGTCGAAGTGATCGCCGATCGAGATCAGGTGCACGTCCGCCGCGAGCCGCTCGCCCGCCAGCAGGCGGTGTGCGTCGAGCACCGCCATCACGGTGTCGAACGAAGCCTGCGGATCGCCCATCGCGAACGTGCGCATGCCTCGACAATAGCGCGCGTGCGCCCTAGTAGGGACGCGGCGTCGGCGCGCGCGGCGCCGGCAGGTCGATGACGCCCACGCCGAGCTCCACGACCAGCCCGTGCACGAAGATGCCACCATCGCCGTCGAGCTGCAGCTCGAGCCACGACGGCCGCGCCGTCGCCTGCCCCTGGTGCACGACCCAGCGGCCCGCCTCGGTGTCGCCGTTCGCGATCATCCAGCCGCCGAGGTTGCCGCACCCCGAGCCGGTGGCCGCGTCCTCGACGATCCCGGCGTTCGTGAGGTAGAGGCACCGCGCGTGAAACGCCCCGTCGAGCCCCACCGACCACAGGTAGGCGACGCTCTCGTCGCGCGTGGCGCTGCGCGTCGACGAACATCACCTTGTCGCCCAGGTCGCGCTCGCGCAGGCCGAACGCGCCCGCGAGCTCGCCGCGCGTGCCCCGCGGCGACCGGACCCGCGGCGCGTGCGGCACGCGCGCCGTCCACTGGTTACCGACCGCCGCGAGCTCGACGAGCCCGGTCGTGGTCTCGAGCCGGAGCGTCGCGCCGCTGGTGACCAGCGCGCGCACGACGTGCGCCGCGCCGAGCACCGGGTGCCCGGCGTAGGGCATCTCGAGCTCCGGCTTGAAGATCCGCACGCGCGCCGTGGCCGCCGGCAGCGCCGACGGCAGCAGGAACGCGGTCTCCGTCAGGTTGAACTGCCGGGCGAGCGCCTGCATCTCGGCGTCCGCCAGGCCGGTGGCGTCCTCGAACACGCACAGCGGGTTGCCGGAGAACGGCTCGCCCGCGATCGCGAACACGTTGACGAGCCGATAGCGAAAAGCCCGCCGCACGGTTTCGCCAGTCTACCGCGGCGCGGCGGCCGGATGCGCGGCGAGGAACGCGTCGAGCGCGCGAAAGAACCCCGGCTGATCGTCGAAGAACACGAAGTGTCGGGTGTCCTTGAGCATGACGGTCTTCGCGTCGCGGATCTTCGCGGTCTGCTGCTTCACGAACTCGTAGAAGTACGCGCCGTCGGACAGCACCGACAGCACGCCACTCTTGATCACCGGCACCTTCGCGACGAGGTCGTACTTCGCCATCTCCATGAACGACTCGACGTACGCGTGCTGGTCCGACCGCACGACGTCCTCGATGACGCGGCCGAGCCGCTTTCGATCGCGGCTCATGCCGTTGTAGTAGTTGCGCAGCGTGTCGGCGAACTCGGCCTTGCCCTGCGCGAGCCACTGATCGGCCTTGGTGCGCAGGCTCAGGACCGACGCGTCGGCGTAGAAGTTCGGCGTGGCGTCGAGGTTGACGATCGGCCCCACGAGGTCGGGCTCGGTGACGGCGACCCAGAACGCGAAGAAGCCGCCGAGGCTGTGGCCGACGAGGATCGGATGATCGAGCTGACGATCGCGGATGTACGCGACGAGATCGGCGCGCGCGGTCGCGTGCAGCGGGCCCGCGATCGGCGGCTTGCCGGCGTAGCCCGCGAACGACACCAGGTG
>JAPLLF010000594.1 GCA_026387715.1 Pseudomonadota bacterium | reverse complement strand
CTCGACGCCCGCCGTCGCGTGGAGCTCGAGCGCGTGGGAGTGATCGACCGGATCGACCGGATCGGCCGCAGCGACCGTCGCGCCGGTGGCGAGCAGACAGGAGAAGACGAGGGAGCGGAACAGGACGTGCGCGCGCATGGTCAGTAGGCCTCCGCCGGCGCGTCGTACGCGCCCCAGCACCAGATGACCTCGTCGCGCGTGAGCGCACAGGTCTTGCTGTACGACGCGGCGAGCGCGGTCGCGCCGTCGAGCACGACCGCCGCGCCGCCGACGAGGAACGCGTCGTCGCGCCCGAGCTGCCCGACCTCGTTGGAGCCCCAGCACCACACGCGGCTGTCGGTCGCGAGCGCACACGCGTGCCGCTCGCCGACGACGACGCGCGTGGCCTCGAGCGGGATCGACGTGAGCCCGACCTCGCAACTCGGCGCACCAGTGCCACACGCGCGCGCAAACGCCACGTCGCCGCTCTCGCCGTTGCGATCGGCGCCCCAGCACTGGAGGCCGTGGTGGCGGGTGATCGCGCACGCGTGGTGACGCCCGATCGCGAGGTCGATCACGCCGTCGAGCGGCAGCCGCTTCGGCGTCTCGTGGTAACCGACGCCCCAGCACCACGCCTCGCCGCCGTTCTCGGGCAGCAGCGCGCACACCGTGCCGTGCTGCACGATCACGCGGGTGGCCTGATCGGGCAGCGCGACCGCGATCGGCGGATCGAGCGCGGACACCACCGAGCCGCCGAGCCGGCCGTCCGCAGGATCGCCCCAGCAGTACACGCGCCCGTCGTCGGCGAGCGCGCACGTCACGTCGTCGCCGGTTGCGAGCGCCGCGATCGACGGCAACGTCGGCATGATCCCGGGCGCCAGCGGGCACGTCGTGCTCGCGGCGCCGGTCGCGTCGACGCACGCGCGGTGCGCGCCGAGCGCGCCGTGGGACTGATCGCCCCAGCAGTGCACGTCGCCCGCCGACAGGACGCAGGCGTGGGACCTGCCGGTCGAGACCGCCACCGCCGCGGGCAGGTCCAGGAGGATCGGCTGGGTCGTCCCTTCCTGCGTGGGCAACGGGATCGGCGCGCCGTCCTGGTGGACACCGCCGTCGGGCGACTCGATCCACAGCGTGTGCCGGTCGGCCGTCGAGAACTGTTGCACCGCCCACGACAGCGCGCTGGGCGGCTCGGGGATCGGGCTACACGCCGCGATCGGGAGCAGGAAGAGGAGCAGCGTGTACGGGCGCATCAGGCTCCCCCACCGTGCAGTGGTTGGACCAATCGCCAACCACCTGAAATCGCGTCGTGATGTGGCAGTTCTCGCCCACCTTCTGACACGATACGAGCGGACATGCTCGTCACCGCGGCCCCGCTGACCGACGTGGTCGGCACCAACGTCGAGGCCCTCGTCGAGTGAGGTCCCGGCGGCACGTCCTCGCGGCGCTCGCGGCCGGGATCGCCGCGGGCAACGAGGACGCCGCGCGTGCGCAGATCGCGACGATCGACTGGGTCCTGCGGCGCTCCGCGAGGCGGCGCCTCGAGCTCGCGCTGATCGACGCCGCGCTCGCGACGCTCGCGTTGCCTCCCGACGCCGCGCACGTCCAGCGCGTCGCCGCGCTCGACGTCGCGCGCCGGCGCAGGATCGATCCGTGCGATCCCGCCGCGGTGAGCGCGGCGTACGCGGCGCTCCCGGTGGTGCCGCCGGCGCGCGCGCCGATCGCGACCATCCTCGCGGCGCTCGGCGCGCTCCTCACGATCGCCAGCCTCGTCGCGTACCTCGCGACGCGCCCCGGCCCCGCGAGCCGCACGTACACGCGGCCGCAGCCGCCGCCCGCCGCCGGCGCGTTCAAGGACGGGGGCGTGCCGCTGCGCGATCCCGCCGTCGAGGCGCTGCTCGTCGGGCCGTTCACCGACTACGTGCTGCTCGTCGACGTCGATCGCCGTAGCTTCGGCAAGAAGACGGCCGAGCGTCGCGCCGCGGCGGCGGCGCTGGTCGACGCCCCCGCGATGGCGCGCACGCCCGCGCTGCACGCGGCGTGGGGCGCGCTCGTGACGATGTTCGATCGCTGGGTGTCGCTGCCGCTGTCGAGCCCCGCGTTCGACGACGTCGCGCGCGAGGTCCGGCAGAAGGCGCGCGCGGTGTCCGACCAGCTCGGCGCGCTCGGCCTCGGCTACTACGTCGAGGGCGACGTGTTCGGCGGCAGCGACACCGCCCACGCGGTCGTCTACAGCTATCGCGTCGAGGAGGTCGTCCTGCTCGTCACCAACGGCCACCCCCGCCGCGTGCTGTCGCTGCGGCGGCTCGACCAGATCAACCTGTCGCACGCGCTGCTCGGCATGGAGTCGCAGGACCTCGGCGATCCCCTCGTGCTCGTCGATCAGGTCGACAAGCACGTCGCGACCTACGTGCTCCCGGCCCTCGCACCCGGCGCGGCGTTCCCGCTCGCCGACGCCCGCTGGATCGACGCGACCGGGCTCGGCCGCGCCGCGGGCGACGCCACGCGCCGCGAGCTCGCCGCCGCGCTCGGCCCCGACGCGGACGCGGCGGCGACGATCGGCGCGCTGCTCGTCGAGCGCGGCGCGCTGCTCGACCGCTGGCGAGGCCTGCTCGAGGCGCGCGACCTGCGACTCGCGACCGTGCGCGATCTGTTCCTGCCGCCCGCGATGCTCGACCAGCTCGCGAACTTGATCCCGGCGAGCGAGCGCGATCGCGCGCGCGAGATCGACGAGGAGATCGCGCGGCTCGCGGGCCCGCGCATCGCGTCGCGCGTGCAGGAGCTCGTGGTGCGCTCGGTGCGCCACCACGAGGCGCAGCACGGCGTCGACGAGGATCGGGCGAGCGCGCTGGCGTATCCGGCCGCGCTCGCCGACCACGTCGGCACGATGACCACCGCGAAGGGCGAGCCGCGCCCGGCCGCCGAGCACGCCAACCTCGAGCTGTCGGCGTACCTCAGCCAGCTCGCGAACGACCTCTTGACCCCACAGCTCGTGGTCTGGGATCTCGCGCAGCACGCGTTCAACGAGGATGGCTGGGGCACCGTCGAGTCGTACGTCGCGGTCGTCGTGCTCGACGGCCTCGCGCGGCACCTCGACCGCGCGCCTCCCGGGCCCGCGCCCGCGCCGATCATCCACGACGGCATCGTCGATCGCGCGTTGCTCGCCACCCGGATCGCGCGCCTCCCCGCGCGATCGGGCGCGGAGCTGCGCGCCGCGGCGCAGGCGCTGTACGTCGAGCTGTACGGCGAAAAGGTCGCGGCCATCACCCCAGCTTCGCTGCCGATCACCGACCGATGAGTGCTAGCGTTTCGGCATGAAGTTCCTCGCGAAGATCGTGGTCACGGGATTCGGCCTCGCGCTCGGCGGTGCCCTGTTCAAGAAGGCCGCGCCCTACCTCGGCCTCGACGACAAGAAGCAGCCCGCGGACGCGGACGAGGCGATCCGCCGCGGTGACGGCGCGACCGATCCCGGGCTGCAGAACGCGCGCAACTGACCGGGTACGACAACGGCGTACAGCCGTTCGCCGAACAAACATGCAGCACGGGGCCGTGAATTGGGAAACACTCGGTCGTGGCCCTGTCCGCGAACCTCGCGCCTGGACTGCTGCTGGCGATGCCGCAGCTGTCCGATCCCAACTTCTCGCGCGCGGTCGTCCTGATGATCGAGCACGGTGACCAGGGGTCGTTCGGCCTGGTGATCAACCAGCCGAGCCCCATCAAGGCGAGCGAGCTGCTCGACAGCCTCGAGATGCGCTGGAACGGCGAGGACGGCGCCGTC
>JAPLLF010000590.1 GCA_026387715.1 Pseudomonadota bacterium | reverse complement strand
CCGGCAACCACGAGTACTACGCGGGCGTCGATCCGTGGATCGCGGAGCTCACCCGGCTCGGCGCGCGCTACCTGCGCAACCAGCACGTGACGATCGAGCGGCACGGCGCGCGGTTCGCGCTCGCCGGCGTCGACGATCACTCCGCGGCCCGCTGGCCGGGGCACGGCGAGGATCTCGGCCGCGCCACCGCCGGGCGCGATCCGGCGCTCGCGCTCGTGCTGCTCGCCCACCAGCCCCGCCAGGTGCGGCGCGCCGCGCAGTACGGCGTCGATCTCCAGCTGTCGGGCCACACCCACGGCGGCCAGATCTGGCCGTGGCACTACCTCGTGCTCGCCCAGCAGGGCGGGCTGCTCGCCGGGCGCTACCAGGAGGCCGACACGCAGCTCTACGTCACGCGCGGCTGCGGCTACTGGGGGCCGCCGGTGCGGCTCGGCGCCCGGCTCGAGATCACCCGCATCATCCTGCGGGCCGCGTGAGGGTGCGCGTCGTCGTCATCGGCGGTGTGCTCGCCGCGCTCGGGGTGATCGCGACGATCATCACCCTCAAGACGGGGCGCGCGGCGCCGGGGTTCGATCCGACGCGCGCGGCCGGCGTGTTCGACGCGATCGCGCTCGACGCGCGCACCCCGCCCGGGCTGTCGGCGCTCGCACTCGACGACCACCAGATCGCGTGGACGATCCCCGAGCGCGTGCGCGTGCTCGTCGAGCTGCGCGTCCCCGCCAGCCCGGTGACGGTGATCGGCACGACGGAGTATCCGCTCGACGGCATCCCCGACGGCGTCGACACCGAGAGCCTCGCGTGGCTCGCGCCGGGCAAGTTCGCGATCGGCCTCGAGGGCCAGGACGTGCCGCGCGCCGCGGTCGCGTTCGCCGAGCGCCGCGGCGAACGCTTCGTGGTGACGTCGATCCGCGAGCTTGACCTCGGCATGGAGATGCAGAAGAAAATGCAGAAGAACCACGGCGCCGAGGGGCTGTGCGGCACCGCCGACGATCTGCTCGTCGCGATCGAGGAGCCCGGCGCCCTCCCCGACGGCGGCCGCTACGCGCCGCTCGTCCGGATCACGCACACCCCCGACGGCGACCGCCAGACGATCTACAAGCTCCAGCTCGGCTCGGCGACCGGCAAGATCTCGTCGCTCGACTGCACCACCGTCGGCGACATCCTCGCGATCGAGCGTCACTACGGCGTCAGCCGCATCGTGCGGTTCACGGTGCCGCCGGCGCCGACCGACGCGCCGCTCGTCGAGACCCTCGTGACCGACCTCGCGCCGATCCTGCGCGACTCGCTCAACCTCGAGGGCATCGCCCAGCTCCCCGACGGCCGGATGCTCGTGGTCGCCGACAACCAGGGCGCGGATGTCAGCGGTCCTGACTACGTGCTCGTGTTCCCGCCGCGGTAGCATGGCGTGATGGCAAGACGGCTCGTGTTCGTGCTCCTGCTCCTGGCGTTCGGCGGCGTCGCGGTCGCCGACACCGGCGGGCGGATCGGTGGGGGGAGCTGGGGCGGCGGCGGTGGCGGTGGCCACTCGTACACGCCGTCGTACTCGTACTCGAGCTCGAGCTCGTCGCACGACTACGGCCACACCAGCTACAGCTACTCGCACTACTCGCACGGCGACGGGCTGCCGTGGTGGGTTTATCTGATCCTGATCGGCGGCGGCATCATCGTCCAGATCGTCAAGTCGAGCGCCAGCAACGACAACCTGTCGTACTCGCCGTCGACGAGCTACTCGAATTACGGCGGCGGCTACACGACGGCCGACGCGGTCGACGTCAGCGTGCTGCGCATCGCGATCGACGGGCGCGCGCGCAAGTTCGTCCAGGCCGAGCTCGCGCGCATCGCCAAGGCCGCCGACACGACGACCCAGGAGGGCCGCGCCACGACGCTCCGCGAGGTGGCGATGATGCTGCGCCGGCTGCGCGACGCGTGGATCTACGGCGGCGCGGTCAATGAGCAGATGACCCACCGCAACAACGCCAAGCAGATCTTCGACCGCCACGTCGACGCGACCCGCGCCAGGTTCAAGCACGAGACCGTCGCCAACGTGCAGGGCCAGATCACCACCACCGCCGGCGGCGACTACATCCCGCGCGCGGCCGAGGGCGAGGGCGTCATCCTCATCACGCTCGTGATCGCGGCCCGCACCGAGCTGTTCACGGTGCTCAAGATCGGCGACGGCGAGGACCTCCGCAAGGCCCTCGAGTCGGCCGGCTCGCGCACCGCCAACGACATCGTCGCGATGGAGATCATCTGGCAGCCGTCCGAGGACGCCGATCGGATGTCGTCGATCGAGCTCGAGCTCAAGTACCCGCACCCGCAGGTGATCAAGATCCAGAACGCGCTCGCCGGCAAGACGTTCTGCGCGTACTGCACGGGGCCGTTCCCCGCCGAGCTCGTGTCGTGCCCGCACTGTGGCGCGCCCGCCCGCGACGCGGCCTGACCGTAGCCCGCAGAGGCAAGACGCGGTAAGTGAATAACGACCGCCCGCCGACGTCCCACCCCCGGAGCCACCCATGCGTTTCCTGCTCGTCTTCCTCCTCGGCGTCGTTGGTGTCGTCGGCCTCGGCGGGGTCTCCCCGACCGTGGCCCACGCGGAGTCCACCCCCGGCATCACGGCGGTGAAGACCGCCAACGACACGCTGTCCGGCTTCCTCAAGCAGAAGGTCGTCGCCGGCTCCAAGGAGGAGCAGGAGCTCACCGCCAAGGTCGCCACCAGCGTGCGCGGGTTCCTCGACATCGACGAGCTCGGCAGGCGCGCGATGGTCGACCAGTGGGGCAAGCTGACCAAGGACCAGCAGGACAGGTTCATCACCGTGCTGCGCGAGCTGATCGAGGCCAACTACATCAAGGGCCTGCGCTCGAACGTGAACTACACGGTCGACTACACGAGCGAGACCACCGACCCAACCAACAACCTCGTCGTCACGACCAAGGTCAACGCCCAGCGCAAGGGCAAGCCGATGGTCATCGAGGTCGTGTACGTGCTGGTCAAGCAGGGTGCCAAGCTCCGCGCCTGGGACGTCAAGACCGACGGCGTCGGCCTCGTCGAGAACTACCGCACGATGTTCAACAAGATCATCGCGCGCGACGGGTTCGACGGCCTCATCAAGCGCATGCTGGACAGGAAGGCCAAGACCTAGTCCAGCTATAGTCGGCGGTGATGGACACGCTCACCGCTCGCACGCGCGCCGCCGCCTGGCTCGCGGAAGACCAGGACCCCGCCACGATCGCCGAGCTGCGCGCGCTGCTCGACGCCGACGACGCCGCGTCGAACCGCGAGCTCGTCGAGCGGTTCGACGGCCAGCTCGAGTTCGGCACCGCCGGCCTGCGCGGCATCCTCGGCGCCGGCCCGCAGCGCATGAACACCGTGCTCGTCCGCAAGGTCGCCGCGGGGCTCGCCAGGTACCTGCTCGCGCACGCGCCCGACGCGGCGACCCGCGGGGTCGTCATCGGCCACGACGCGCGCCGCAACTCGCGGGTGTTCTCCGAGGACACCGCGCGCGTGCTCGGCGGCCTCGGCATCCGCGCCCTGCTCGCCCACCGCCCGTGGCCGACGCCGACGACCGCGTGGGCCGTCGTCGATCGCGGCGCGTGCGCGGGCGTGATGGTCACCGCGAGCCACAACCCGCCC
>JAPLLF010001123.1 GCA_026387715.1 Pseudomonadota bacterium | reverse complement strand
CTTCCGCTTCCGCTTCCGCTGCCGGTACCGCTTCCGCTTCCGGTTCCGCTGCCGGTGCCGGTGCCGCTTCCGCTTCCGCTGCCGGTGCCGGTTCCGCTTCCGGTGCCGCTTCCGGTACCGCTACCGCTGCCGCTGCCGCTGCCGCTGCCGGTGCCGGTTCCGACGACGATCGAGCCGGTGGCGTCCGCGAACACGAGCGTCAGCATCCGATCGAGCCCGTGCCAGTCCTGGTACGTGATCCGGTTCCACGACGCCGCGGCCGGGCTCGTCGCGTCGCTCTTCTTGTCGACGCGCACCACGTTCATCCGCCACCGATCGCCGATCGCCGGCGGCAGCCGCACCGCCATCGCGTCGTCCCGCCCCTTCACCGCCGCATACGGGATCGCGATCTCCACATCCCACCCCTGATCCGAATCGTTCGGCTGGTCCGGCGTGCCGCGTACCTTGACCGCCGTCACCATCCCGCTATCCCACGCCTCGTCGCCCTTCGCGGCGCGACCCGCCGCGAACCACGAGTCGAACGTCGCGTTGTTCGGGTTCACCTGCAGCTCGACGTAACCGCGCCGATTGCCGTCCGCGTCGACGAACATCTCGACCGCGTCCTGCTTCCACAGCGGATCGTCCTGCTTCTTGTACTCGCTGTACACGTCCGTATCGACCACCGACACGAACACCATCAGGTTCGCCTCGTCCCAGCACATCCGCGCGGTCGCCTTGCCGACCGGCTCGGGGCTGCCCTCCGCCGTCGCGAACTCCGGCGACACGAGCGCGGTCGTCCACGCCGCGTCGTTCGCGATCCCATCGACCACGATCGGCCCCGCGCAGTGCGGCACGTAGACGGTGCCCGCGGGTGGCGGCGCCTTCGACAGATCGACGTCGAGCCGGCGCGCGATCACCGCGCGATCGAGCGTGTTCGGGCCATCGGCGCGCATCCGGTCGAGCGTGTCGTGCGCGCCGACGCGGATGAGCCCGACGAGCACGGTCGCGCTCTTGCTCTTCCAGTCCGGGCGCAGCGTGAGGTCCTGCTCGTCCTCGATGATCTGGCCCGGCAGCCAGCGCTCCGGGGGGTGCCCTTGCTCCAGCTCGCTCGCGGGCACGTTCACGAAGTCCGCCGTGTTCGCGCTGCCGCGGACCGTGGCGAACACGCGCCATCCCGGCCCGACCGGCGCGAGCACCTTCCAGTAGTGCTTGATGTGCACCGTGGCGCCCGGCGCGACCTGCGTCACGTCGACCGTGTTGCCGAGGTACACGACCTTGTCCGCGAGCGCGACGTCGAGCCGCGTGAGCCCGACGGGGATCGAGGTCAGGAGGTGGGCCGCGATGAGGCTTTGATCGATCTGCTTCTTCGACCCTTGGCCCTCGTCGACGCATCCACCAACAAGCCCAACGACGACCGCCCCGACCCCGACGACGCACGCGAACCACGCTCGGTAGTCACTCGGCCGCGCGCGCAACCGGGGGGGCTCGCGGGCCTGATCCGCGGGGGAAGTCGTCATCCCCTGGGTCATATCACTACCGCCGCTACCAGCGCAGGAGCGTCATGCCGCCGCCCGCCTGCTGGCCGACGGGCCCGAGCGGCAGGGTCTCGCGCGCGCGTGCGGTGGTCATCGTGGAATCGTTGTTCACGATCTCGTAGACCACGTACGCGCTCACCGCGACGACGGCCCAGAACCACCACTTCTTGTAGACCGGGGTCGCCTTCGGCGGCTCTTCCTTGGCGTCGGGCGTGAGGGCACCGTTGGGCCCCTGCGCCGCCGTGGTGGGTGCAGCCACCGCGGGACCACCACGCGGATCGGGCACGCCGTTCGTGCCTGCGCCGAAGCGCTGCGCGCGCACGCCGTTGACGTCGATCGCGTTCGCGCGATCGAGCTGCGCGTCGCCGGTGGAGACCACGCTGGCGGTCCCCGGCGTTCCCGTCGAGCCGACGCCGACCGTGACGGTCGGTGGCAACGTCGGACCGACCGCGGGACCGACCGGGCCGACCGCCTCCTTCGCCGCCTCGTCGGCGCGACGCGTGTCGTCGGCCTTGCGCGCCGCCTCGGCCTTCGCCGCCTCGTCGGCACGACGCTGCTCCTCGGCGCGGCGCGCCTCTTCCGCGCGCTTGGCGCTCGACGAGCTCGCCGCCGCCTGGAGCCGCGACATGCTCGCCTCGATCTCCGGCCGCTTGTCGGTCGTGGGCACGTGATCGAGGTACTGCCGGTAGTACTGGATCGCGGGCTCGGCCTCTCCCAGCTTGTCGTAGCAGAGCGCGAGGTTGTAGTTGTTCAGCTCCGCCGGCAGGAGCTGCTGCGCCGCGGCGAATTCGCGGATCGCCGTGCGGTAGTCCTGCGAGCCGTAGGCCTTCACGCCCGCCTGGTAGTGCGCCTTGGCGTCGGCCCGGTCATCCGCGAAGGCGGGCGCCGCGGTCGCGAGTGCGAGACACAGGCTCAGAACGAGATATCGCCAGATCGAACGCATGATGAAAATCCTTCGCTAGGAGTCAGTCGTCGTCGACGTTGCAGCGGTTATCCGACGTGTGATTCGCGCAGTACTGCTTGCGACATGCCGCGTTGGTCGAGTCGACGATGACCTTGCTGCAATCGAGCTTGGTGCGCGGCGGTCGCGTCACGGTGCCGTTGGAGCCATTGGAGCCGTTGGTCACGACCCCCGGCACGTGGTCGAGCGAGAACTTGAGCTCGTCGTTCTTGCCGTCGAGGAGCACCTGACGATCCTTGTAGCCCTTGGCCTTGATCGTCAGCGTGCGCTTCGCGTTCGCCGCGACCTCGAGGTTCGTCGGGCCCATCCCGATCTTCTTACCGTTCTCCCAGATCTCGAACGAGGTGGGCTCATCGGAGCCTGCCCACGAGTCGTGCGGATCCTTCACGGTACCTGACACCGGATCCTTCGCCGGATCCTTCACGGGCTCCTTCACGGGATCCTTCACGTCGTCGACCTTGGTGTGCGCCGAACCCGGATCGCCGGCCTTGGCCGACCCATCGGAGCCGAGCAACGCGACGTCGCTGGAGCCGGCCGAGCCTGGACCCGGTTTGCCCGGGTCGCGGAACATCGCGAAGTACACGCCCGCGGCACCGCCACCGACGACGAGCAGCAGGATGAGCGCGATGACGAGGCCCTTGCCTCCACCGGACTTCGGCGCCTCGATGACCGACGAGTTCGGGTTGTAGAGCCCCGAACTCGACGCGCCGAACGCAGGGGTCGACTGCGAAGGGCCTGGCATGTATCCACCGACGGGGGGCATGCCGCCCGCGGGCGTCTGCATCATGCCGGGCGGTGGCATGCCCGACATCATCGTCGGCGCGACGCCGCCGGACATCGGCATCTGGCCGGGTCGCGGCATCGCGCCGGTCGGCGACGGCCCGACCACGGCCTGCTGCCCGCTCCGGACGACGGGGAACGCCTCCATGTAGCTGCTCATCCCGGCGCCCGCCATGCCGCGATAGATCGGCACGAGCGCGGCGATCAGCTCGTCCATCGACTGGTGGCGCTCCGCGGGGTTCTTGCGCAGGCAGCGCGTGATGATGTCCGCGAGCTCGGGCGGGAGCTGCCGACCAGCCTTTCCCGCGCGCTCCCACACGGGCTCGGGCTCCGTCGTGATGTGCTGCGTGAGGATGCCCATGAACGACTCGCCCTGGAACGGGAGCGAGCCGGCGAACACCTCGTACATGATGATGCCGACGGCGTAGATGTCGGTACGCGCGTCGACGGGATTGCCGAGCGCTTGCTCGGGCGCCATGTAGAACGGCGTGCCGAAGATCGTGCCGGTGCGCGTCAGGTTGTTCTGGCCGTCGTTGCCGGACACCTTCGCGATGCCGAAGTCGAGGAGCTTGGGGATGTCCTCGCCGTTGGGCCCCTCGGTGACGTAGATGTTCTCGGGCTTCATGTCGCGATGGACGATGCCCTTGGCGTGCGCGGCGGCCAGGCCGTGCATCGTCTGGATCATGATGTTGAGCAGCCGATCGATCGGCATCGGCTGCTGGCTCCCCTCCGTGCCCGGGGGCGCGATCATGTCGTTGAGCGGCGCTCCCTTGAGGAGCTCCATGCACATGTACACGCGACCGTCGGGGAGCTGCCCGAAGTCCTCGATGCCGATGATGTTGCGATGCCCGATCGACGAGGCCGAGCGCGCCTCCTGGTAGAAGCGCTTCACCGCCTCCTGGTTCGAGACGATCTCCGGACGCAGCAGCTTGATCGCGAATCGCTTCTCGATGTGCACGTGCTCGCCCGCATAGACCTCACCCATCCCGCCTTCACCGAGCTTCTTCGTTAGCCGGTAGCGACCATCGAGGATGGTCCCGACTAGCGAAGGCGTCTGGGCGGATTCCGAAGCTGTGCCATCGCTCATGAGGCCGCCATTATAACGCGGTTACTCGCCCGCGCCGGTCACGGGAGTGTCCCACACACACCGACCCCGAAACTCGTCGCGGTCGCGTCGGAGTTCAAGATGCACTGCTGGCTCGCTGGACAGGCCGGGAGATCTGGGCGGCCACACGAGGTCGCCGGCATCGCCCCCACGGTGGTGAGCGCGCAGCTCCCCTGGAGGCAGCGCGCGACCACCCCGGGCTCGCAGGTATCGATCCCCGGGCACTGCGGGTTCATCGGGCAGCCGAGGCCGTCGACGAACCCGGTCGCGTCGCTGGCGAGCACCGCGGTGTCCATGCCTCCCGCCGCGCAGCCGCAACAATCCGCGGCGACGCGCGCGCACTCCCCATCGACGTGACAGGCCGCGGGTGCCGCGGGTGCGCACGCACAGGTGAGACAGCCGGCCGCGTCGGTGACGAAGCCGTCCGCGCACGCCGCATCGCAGGTGACCGGGGTGCACACGACGGCGCAGGTGTTGGCGACGCAGCGGGCCTGGACGGCTGGACAGGCGGACGGCGTCGGGCAAGCCACCCCGTTGCAACCGAAATCCCCGCTCGCCACCGCGAAGGTAGGGCACTCGCAACAGGTCGCGCCCGCGAGCGCGCAGTCGCCATCGAGCTGACAGAACACCGCGTTCGGATCGGTTCCTGCCCCGCCATCCCCGTTGATGGTCCCGTCCGCGGGAGGGCCGAGCTTCGCATCCAGGTTGCTCTGAAAGCATCCAGACGCGAGGACGAGGACGAGGAGCCAGCGCACGCCCCAGGTTGAAGCACGACGCGTGCCCACCGTAACTAGGCGAGAGTGTTGTGCGAGGACTCAACAATCTGAGGTGATCAGACCGATCCCGTAGGTTCCTCGTCGCGATGGGCACCAACATCCTCACGAAGACCGAACGGCAGATGGAAGACCGCATGGCGGACATCGGGAACGACCCGGTGCGCGCCGACACGCTCGCGAAGGCGCGCGCGTTCAAGCGCACGTGGATCGAGCTCGCCGAGGCGCTGGCACGGGTCACCCAGAGCAACGCCTGGCAGGCGTGGGGCTACCCCGCGTTCGACGACTACTGCAGGAAGGAGCTGCACCTCAAGCAGGCGACGGTCGCGAAGTTGCTCAACAACTATCACTTCCTCGAGAGCGCGGCGCCGCGCGTGATCGAGCGGGCGCGCGATCAACAGGAGGCGCCGGTGCCCAGCATGGCGACCATCGACTTCGTGCAGAAGGCGACGGAGCGCGCGGCGGCCGACAAGGACACCATGGACGCGATCCACCGCGTCGCGTTCGAGGAGGGCGCCGACGCGACGAGCCTGCGCAAGCAGTACGGCGAGCTCGCGTTCCCGGTCAGCACGCGGGAGAAGAAGGACAAGCTGCGCGGCGCGATCGCGATGACCGCGCGCAAGCTCACCGCGCTGCTCGCCGAGAACGACTCGCCGGTGCCCAAGAAGATCGCCGTCCGGATCGAAGAGGCGATCGGCGAGATGCTCGAGTCGATCGAGAACTGATCGACCGCTACAGGATCACGTAGGCGAGCGCTCTGACGAGCAGGTAGCCGGCGTAGAAGATCAGCGCGATGCCGATGAGCCGCGGGATCCACGCGGCCTTGTCACCGAGGACGTGCTTGCCCTTCGTCGTCAGGTAGGCGACGAGCGCGAACCACGCGAAGCTCCCCACGCTGACCCCGATCGCGAACGAGATCCCGTCGATCGTCGTCGCCGCCGGGATCTTCGAGCTGACGATCACGACCCAGGTCACCAGCGCCGCGGGGTTGAGCAGGATCAGCGCGAGCCCGATGGTGAACCCCTGCCGCATCTCGCGCCGGCGATCGACGGGCGCGTCCGACGAGCTCGACGCCGGCGTGACCGGCTGGCTCCGCGCGGTGAGCACCCCGTAGATGAGCAGGATCACCCCGCTGATCGCCGAGAGGATCGGAGGCACCGACGGATAGCGCTCGAACAGCGGGGCCACGCCGAGCACGCCGAGCGCCGCGTACAGCCCATCGGCGACCGCCCCACCGGCGCCGACCGCCACCGCGCGTCGGAACGTGAACCGGTACGCCGCGTCGATCACCGCCACGTTCACCGGGCCGATCGGGATGCCGGTCAGCGCACCGGCAGCGAACCCGATCGCGAAGAACATCAACACGGTAGCCCCGTGCTATACCAGCACCGTGCCCTCGGCTGCCACGCCGATCACCGACGAGATCGCGGGACCCCGCATTACCTGGTTCGGCCATGCGACCGCGGTCGCCGAGCTCGGGAAGGCGCGGATCCTGTTCGATCCCCTGTTGCGCGGACGCACCCGGCGCGCCGGCCGGGTCGATGCCGTCGCGATCACGCACACCCACGTCGACCACCTCAACCGCTGGAGCCTCAAGGCGGTCGACCGCGACACCATCCTGATCGTGCCGCGCGGCAGCAAGTCCATCGTCGCCGATCTCGGCTTCCGCCAGGTCATCGAGGTCGTCCAGGGCGACCAGATCGACATCAACGGGACCTGCGTCGAGGCGGTGCCCACCAAGCACGATCCCGGCAGGTGGACGAAGACGCCGCTCCCCGACGCGCTCGGCTACGTGGTCTCGGGTGGCGGCGCGACGGTCCACCACGCCGGCGACGTCGACTTCTCGGACCACTCGATCTTCGACGACATCGGCAAGCGGTTCGCGATCGACGCCGCCCTGCTCCCGATCGGCGGGATGATGCCCGTCTGGTGGTACCGGATGCGCAAGCGGCACCACGACCGCGGCGTCCACATCGACCCCGACTGCGCGGTCGACATCTACGAGCGGCTGGGCGCCCGATCGCTGATCCCGATCCACTGGGGCACGTTGCACCTGCGGCTCGGGCTACCCAGCATGCCGCGCCGGCGGCTCGCCAAGGTCGTCGACGCACGTAACGCGGGGGGCGTGTCGATCCTCGCCCACGGCGAGCAGCTTCAGATCCAGCCGCGATAGCGGGCGGTGCCGAACAGCGCGATCAGCGCGATCACGAAGCCCATCGCGTAACCGAACAGCTGGTCGCTCTTCGTCGGCGAGGTCGGCTTGCCGCGGAGCCGCAGGACGTTCCTGATCTCGAACCAGAACAGCCACGCGCCGACGCCGCCGACGGCGATCGTGAGGAACCAGTCGAACGAGCCCTGCGACACGAGCTCCGTGGTGGTGGTCGAGAGACTCATGTCGGCACCGGATCCAGCAACATGCGTTTCGCGTCGTGCGCGACGACGATGACCATGATGGGCACGAACGTCCAGAACATGATCGACGGGAGGAAGTTCGCCGTCGCCATGCCGATCAGGTACGCGATGAACCCGACGACGCGCTCCATCGCATACGACTTGTAGTTCACGTTGCGGCCGCAGCGCTTGATGTAGACGGCGCGCAGCCCGCTGTTCACCCCGCCGAGCAAGATGAGGATGAAGCACGGGATCAGCGGCGCCCACCCGTACGCCATCACGATGATGAGCGCGAAGCCGTAGCAGATGCCGTCGGTGATCGCGTCGAACAGCTCGCCGAAGTTCGACCGGCAATCGAACACCTTGGCGGCCAGGCCGTCGAGCTTGTCGAGCAAGCCGCAGATCAGGATGAACAGCGTCGCCCACTGGTGGTAGCCGTTGTAGACGGCCCACACGAACGGCGGCAGCGTCAGGAACCGCGACGCCGTGACCGCGTTGGCAGGGTTTATCTTCGACACCACGCGCGGCGTGGGCGCCGGGCTCGAAGCCACGTCCGCCGTCGCGATCACGGGTGCGCTCCGTTGGCCAGCACCGCCGGCTCATCGACACCGACGGCCGGCGCGGTTGCGACCTCGGCATCGGCGTGCAGCAGCAGCGGGTCGACCGTGCGATAGCGCTTCCACGCAAACACGACCCGCTGGAGCAGCGACACGTGGCTCATCACCGCGACGGCCCAGCAGCCCACCAGCATCGGGCGGGGGTCGCGGAGGATCGCGGTGAACAGGATGCCCGCACCGAAGTAGATGATGAACTCCGCGGAGCCGAACAGCCCGACGACGTCGACCGGGTGCCCGATCTTGCCCTTCTCGCGGAAGATGTCCTGCGTGGTCTCGGCGTAGATCGACAGCTTGACGATCACGTTCACCAGGGCGCCGGTGATGCCGAACGCGAGCACGATCAGGATGTGGGGGTACGCGCTGGCGATCGCGAGACAGCCACCGGCGTACATCACGCCGAGGACCCAGCGGTCGGCGACGTCGTCCATCACCGCGCCGAACGTCGAGCGCTGGTTGGATGGGAAGGCGCGCCATCCCCGACACGATGGGATGGATGATCACGTCGAGCTTCTTACGAAGGGCGAACAGGTTCATGCGGGCTGCACTCTACTTGGTTGAGGGGTGCGGCCAAAGTACGAACGACCGCCTCTCGCCGCTCGTCAGCTCACGCGAAGATCACTCACGAGCGTCGGCGCTCACGCCTTGCCGGCGCGAACCGCGTCGAGCGTCTTGCGCAGCTGGGCGAGGAACGTGTCGAGCTGAGCGCTGGTCACCGACAGCGGCGGCTGCAGGCGCAGCACGTTGCCGTGCATGCCGGAGAGCGTGATCAGCATGCCGCTGGCGTGCAGGTGGTCCTTCACCTTGCTCACCTCGGCCTTGCCGAGCACCGCGCGCGACTCGCGATCGGAGACCAGCTCGATGCCGCCGAGCAGGCCGGTGAACCGCACGTCGCCGATCCACGGATCCTTGAGCGCCCACGCGGCCTCGGTGAAGTAGCGGCCCATGTTCGCGGCGTTCTCGATGAGCTTCTCCTCGAGGAGCACCTCGATCATCGCGAGGCCACCAGCCGCGGACACCGCGTTGCCACCGGAGGTCGGCGTCGTGCCGCCGAAGAAGTTCCGGGCGACCTCGTCCGAGGCCGACGTCAGCCCCAGCGAGCCGACGCCACCCGAGAGGCCCTTGCCTCCCGTCATGATCTCGGGCTCGAGCCCGTAGTGCTCGCACGCGAACATCTTGCCGGTGCGGCCGAGGCCGGTCTGGATCTCGTCGGCGATCAGCAGGATGCCGCGCTCCTTGCGGATGCGATCGAGGCGATCCCACCACTTCTGCGGCGGCGCGAGCCCGCCGACGGCCTGGATCGGCTCGGCGATGATCGCGGCGGTCTTGTGCGCGTCGAGCTTGGCCTCCACGCCGTCGAGGCACTGCACGGTGCACGTCGCCGCCGGACCGAACTTGCAGCGGTAGCAGTACGCGGTCGGGATCGCGAAGTTGTCCTTGCCCAGCGGCTTGCCGGCGGACTCGCGATACTTCTCGCTCGCCGTCACCTCGAGCGAGCCGAGCGACAGGCCGTGGTAGCCGTTCTCGAGGTAGGCGACGTCGGCCTTCTTGGTGTACTGGCGCGCGAGCTTGAGGGCGAACTCGTTGGCCTCGCTGCCGCCCGTCGAGAAGAACGCCTTGTGGAGCGACTTCGGGGCGAGCTCGATGAGCCGCTTGGCGAGCCGGATGGCGGGGATCGTGCCGTGCTTGCCCGAGACCTGCAGCACCTCGTTCAACTGACGCGACGCCGCCTCGGCGATCCGCGGGTGGCAGTGGCCGGCGTTGTTCACGAAGTAGCCGGCCGTGAGGTCGAGGTACTCCTTGCCGTGGACGTCCCAGATCGTGCAGCCCTTGGCCCGGGCGACGATCACGGGCTCACCCGGCGGGTGCGTCCACGGACGCATCACGTACTGGGCGTCGTCGGCTTCGAGCTGGGCTGCGTCGGGGTGCGGCTTGGTCACGATTCGGACGAGTTATCGCGCACACAAAGCATTGTCAAGTTGCGCAGTTAGGCTTCACCCACCGATGCCAGGTCCTTCCGAGCGTTTCGCTCGCTTGCTAGACCCGTTCGGGGAGCTGGGCGGGCGTCGGCGGCCCGAAGCGGTGCGCCGCCGGATCCCACACGCGGACGCCGACCTCGGTGATCTTGCCGCCCGCGATGTCGAAGATGCGATAGCGGGCCGTCTTGTCCGGCTTGTTGTGGAAGTAGGTCCCCGACGCGACGCCGCGGACGGTGACGCTCGATCCGCGGGGGCCCGCGAGCGTCTCGGTCATGTCGCGATGCTCGTGGCCGTGGACCACGAGCTCGGCGCCGGCCTCGGCGATCATCTCGGCGAACGCGGCGTGATCCTTGAGCCCACGGATCCGATTCCTGGCGCGCTTGCCGGCCGGCGGATGGTGGATCGCGACGAGCCGCGCCTTGCCGGCGAGCCGGGGGTCGAGGAGCGCCTGCTTCACGCGCGCGAGCTGGCCGCGATCGACGCGACCGTACGCGGTGAACCACGGCGTCTGCCGCGACGTCGACAGGCCGATGATCGCGAGCTCGCCGCGCACGCGGACGAAGGGCCACCGGAGCTGCTCCGGGGTCTCACCAGCGGCGGCGTCCGCGGCGGTCCACGCCCAGCCCGGATCGCTCGTCGCGAGATCGCCGAAATGCTCCGCGAACAGCGGCACCCCGGCGGCGACGTACGCGTCGTGGTTCCCCGGGATCACGGTGACAGCGGTCGCGATGTTCGCCAGCTTGTCGAACCGCGCGCGCGCGAACGCGAACTCCTGCGGCAGCGCGAGGTTGGTGACGTCGCCCGTGCACAGCACGTGGTCGACCCCGCTCGCGTTGAGATCCTCGATCATGTCGTCGAACGCGGACACGTGATAGTGGCGCGAGCGGTTCGACAGCAGGTTCATCGCGCCGATCCACCGCTTGTTCGCGAGGTCGAGCCAGCGCGCACCATCATGCGACAGCAGGTGGAGATCCGAGCAGTGCGCGAGACGCATGCTGCTGGGTAGCACGAACTCACGACGTGCTAGGGTCCGGCGTGCGCTTCGAGCTTCACTGCCACTCGACGTGCTCCGACGGCACCGATGCCCCCGAGAGCGTCGCGGCCCGCGCGGCCGAGCGCAAGGTCGACATCTTCGCGCTCACCGATCACGACACCACGAGCGGGTTTGCCAGCGCGGTCCCGGCGTCGGCCTCGCGCTGCATCCGGGGCACCGAGCTGACCTGCGCGTACGAGGGACGCACCGTCCACGTCCTGATCTACGACAAGGGTGGGGACTGGTCGGCGGTCGAGACCCTGCTCGCCGCGATCTCCCAGGCGCGTCGCGATCGGTTGCAGCTCATGGCCGATCGGCTCAAGGCGCGCGGCGTGACGATCGACGTCGCGCCGCTGCTCGCGACCAACCGCTCGGTCGGCCGTCCCGATCTCGCGCGCGCGATGGTGGCGGCCGGCGCGGTCAAGACGCCGCGCGACGCGTTCACGCGCCACCTCTACGACGGGGGTCCCGTCGACGTGCCGCATCGCACGGCCGACATCGCCGCGGCGCTCGAGGCCGGCCGCCAGGCGGGGGCCGCGATGTCGCTCGCGCATCCGCATCACTACGATCACCAGAACGGCGCGCCGCTGGCGCCCGTGCTCGTGCGGAAGCATCGGGATCTCGGGCTCACCGGCCTCGAGGCGTTCTACGGGATCTACGACACCGCGGCGCGGCGCCGGTGGACCACGCTCGCGGACGAGCTCGGCCTCGTCTGCACCGCCGGCTCGGACTGGCACGGGCGCGAGCGGGCCGGCGCGCAGATGAACGCCACGAGCAACGTCGAGCTCGGCGTCGATCTGCCGGACAAGCGCGGCGAGGCGTTGCTGCGCTGGTTGTCCTGATACCCTGTCGACGATGTCGATCGCCCGCGCCGTTGTTGTCGTCGCTCTCGCCGGTTCCGCCCTTCCCGCCTGCCGGCCCGAAAAGATCGTGCACGAGCCGGCGAAGCCTCCCCGGGGCTTCAAGGACGTCGACATGGACACCACCAAGGGCGTCGCCCCGGACGGTTCGATCGTCGTCAAGACCGACGGCACCGAGTTCCAGCTCGAGCAGCTGTGGGCCAAGGATCGCGTGCTGCTCGTGTTCTACCTCGGCGGCTGGTGTCCGCACTGCAAGCGTCAGCTCGAGACCCTGCAGCAGTACCAGAAGGACATCGGCGCGGCCGGCGCGGTGATCGCCGCGATCAGCGTCGACACGCCGGACAAGGCGAAGGAGCTGCACGACAACCTCAAGCTCCAGTTCGAGCTCTACTCCGACGCGAACCTCGCGACGATCCAGAAATGGGGCGTCGAGGACACGGCGAACCACACCGCGGTCCCCGCGACCTTCATCATCGAGAAGGGCGGCGCGATCACGTACCGCAGGGTCGGCAAGTCGCCGACCGACCGGCCGACCGTCGAGGAGCTGCTCGCCGCGCTGCAGAACTCCCAGTAGCCGGGGATCCGGTCTTACTGCTTCTGGACGATGAGGCCCTGCGGGGGCGTGTTCGCGGGCACGAGCTGCTCCCACGCCAGGTAGGTCCCGCCACCGTGCGCGGTCGTGGTGCCGATCGAGAAGCCGTCCAGCAGAGGACCGCTCGCGACCGCCGTCGTCTGCCACGCGCCGCCCGCGAGCGTCGCGACGTAGACGTCGGAGGTGAGGCCATCCTGGTACGCGATCGCCGGCCCGCCGTTGGCGACGTAGACCGAGGCGGCCGCGCCGACCGGGTGCGTGCGATCGCCGGGGCGCTGCCCGTCGTCGACGACGACCGGCGTGCCCGGCGTCCCGTTCCACGTCGTGTACATCAGCTGGTCGCCGAGCGCGTCCTGATACGCGACGTGCACGGTGCCGTTGTCGACGATCGCGTCGGCCCACATGCCGCGATCCCCCGGGGTGACGCCGTCGAGCACGGTGGCGGTGAAGGTCGACGCCCCGGCGGCGGCCTCGACCGCGATCGTGAGAGCCCGCGCGTTGCGATCGTAGAACACGATCGCGAGGCGACCGTCCCCGAGCGTCACGAGGTTCGGATACAGCCCCGTCCCCTGCGGCACGTCGACCACCGTCGGATCCGGGACCTTGTCGACGCACGCACCGGCGACGCACAGGGTGGTATCGCCGCAGGCGGTCGCGCAATCGGTCGTCGCCACGGCGCAGGTCTGGCCGGTCGCGGTCGCGACGCAGGTGTCGCCGCCGCACAGCCCGGCGCACGAGCCGACGCCGCTCGCGACGACCGAGATCGTCCAGTCGGTCTCGCTCTTCGGGGTCCCGAGGGACGCGCGCGCGAGGCGCAGCTCGGTCGTACGATTGCCCGTGCCGTCGTCGACGCCGACGGCGAGGTACGCGATCACCGGCTTGCCATCGGCGTCGTGGCCGATCGACGTGTAGCGGCCGATGTCGACGCCGTCGGCGACCTCGACGGTGTGGCTCACCCACACGTTCGGCTTGGTCTCGGTCGCGAACTTGAGGCTGTGTGCGGTCAGGTCCTGGTACGCGATGCTCGCGAGGCCGCCCGCCATGGCGATGCTGGTGTGCGCGCCGACGTCGGGGCCCGCGCCCTCGACGCCGTGGCGATACGTGCTCGGGTCGTGGGTCGGCGCCTCGCCGGGATCGATGCCGTCGACGAACGTGACGACGAGGTTCGCCGGGTCGGTCGCGTCGACCGCGACGAGATCGCCGAGGCCCTTGTCGTAGGTCGCGACGAGCACGCGATCCGGATCACCGGCGACGGAGGTCCACTTGCCGATCGAGCCGTGCTCCAGCTCGCCCGCGACGCAGTCGGCGTCGCCGCACGGGCTCGTCGAGCACGAGCACGCGGGCATGCAGGCGACCGCCGCGAGCCACACGATCGGCCCCAGGACGATCAGGTGCCGGGCGACCGCGGTCACCAGCGTGCGCGCGCGCCGGCGCAGGCGCCCGAGCGGTAGCAGGACGAAGCCGAGCGCGAGCGCGAACGGCGCCGCGTCGGTCGCGCGCCCACCGGCCTGGCAGCTGCAGCCAGCCTCGCCCGGCTGGCCGTGGAAGTTCGCCGTGCCGACGCGCGGCGCGATCGCGCCGATCTCGATCGCGATCTCCTCGGGCGTCGGGTCGATCGTCTCGGGCTTGCCGAGCTCGCGCGCGCGCACCTCGATGACGTGCGGGCCCTGGAGGAAGAACGTCGACGGCGACAGCACCGGCCTGGCCTGCCGGCTCCACGCGGTCCACGCGCCGCGATCGAGGCGGAGCGAGTACTCGAAATCACGGGCGCCGTCGCCGGCCGCCGACAGCGCCAGCGCGATGGTCGGCGGCTTGCTGGCGGCCCACGTACGCGGGCTGTTCAGGACGTCGGTGCTCGGCTCGTCGACGGACACCAGCTCGGCGTGGGTCGTCACCGGCTTGGCCATCGCGGTCGCGAGGTTCGCGTAGATCGCGAGGAAGTCGTTCGTCGCGCCGCCGACCGTGGTCGGCACCGCCGTGATCGCCGAGACGCTCAGCTGGAGGCCGCTGATCGCCGGCAGCGCGACCGACGGGAGCGCGCCGGACAGCTGCGGGAGGACGAGGTTCAAGAGGTTCGGGAACAGCGCCGCGAGGTCCGCCGGGCTCTCGGTGAGCGCCTCGCTGTTCTTCACCGACAGGTTCGAGAACGCCATGCTGGTGTCGCCGAGCACCGGCGCGAGCTCGCCCATCGCGGTGACCTGGAGCGCGACCGGGAGGTGGACGTCCGACACGACCGTGAGGACGCGGACGTACTGCTCGTCGAGCTGCGCGAAGAAGTCGAGCTCCATCGCGTGGAACGTGATGTCGAGCAGCGGCTCGTCGACGATCATGTTGCCCGCGCCGTCGTCCTTGAACGTGTTCTTGCCGAGCACGATGTCGGGCGGCGACTGCGGGCGCAGGCCGATCGCGACCGGCGCGCCCACGTCGGTGAGCTTGCCGAGCGAGCGCGACAGGATGCTGATCGTGTCGGTGGTCAGCTGCGCGACCGAGTCGTGGCCGATCGTCAGGCACAGCAGGCCGCCGTCGTAGCCCGCGAACGCGAACTGGCCGAGCTGCGACTTGTGCACGCCGAACGCGATGTCGAACGGCTGGTTGGTGTCCGGGCGCACGTTGCCCTGGAAGAACACCGACTGCGGGATCGCGCCGGTCGTCGGCGCGGTCGCGGGCGGGCCGCAGCGATCGCGCGCGGTGCCCGCGGGCTGGATGCCGCCGAGCATGCCGAGCGCGAGGCCACCGGCCTTCGAGGTCGCGTACCCGCCGGTGACCTCGTAGAGATCGATCGCGCCGGTGGTGCCCGGCGAGAACCCGCCGAACAGCGACACGCCGCGCAGGCGACCGTCGAGGCCGAGCTCCTGGAGGCACTCGTTATTGGCCTTGGTGCACACGTTGTTGGTGCACGACGTCGCGAACGAGCTGCCGCACTCGGCGACGTCGCCGCTCGCGCACTGCTTGCAGGTGCCGGTGTCGAGCGCACTCTTGATCTGATCCTCGATCGTGGTCTGCAGCGTGCCGATGAAGAACCCGATCACGAAGTTGGCACCGAGGCAGCCGAGGTTGCCCTTGAGCGTGACGTCGGCCGACTCGAGCTGGCTGACCGCGACGGCGCCCGCGCCGATCCGCGTCGTGCCGACCGTGCCGTCCTGGGTGAACTGCATCGGCAGCACGATCTGGATGTCCTTGAACGAGCCCGGCTCGGTGTCGATCGCGACGGTGCACGCGAGATCGAAGCCGATGTTCACCTTGACCGGCAGGTCCATGGCGGTCTTGAGCCGCGCGCGGACCGTGACGTCGAGCTGACCGTCGGTCGCGCCCTTGTCGACGGGCGTGAGCACGAGGCGCGCGTTATCCGTGGGGCGCTTGTCGAGATCGATGTTGAGCGGGCCGCACGGCGAGACCACCTGGTTGCCGACGCAGCAGATCGCGGGGTTACCGGAGCACGAGCCAGGGATGTCGAACGACAGCGGGCCCCCGCCGAGGAAGCCGGCCACGAGCTTCGCCGGGTCGGCCTCGAGCGTGTCGAGCGCCGTCGAGCTGACGCGGATCTGCGCCGCGTTCGGGTGCCGCTCGGCGGCCGGAAACCCACCTGGGATGGGTTCCATCGACGAGCACCCCGCGCAGCCGCCCCCGCATCCGAACCCGAAAGCAAAGATGACCACCGTCACGGCGACGATGGCCCGAACCGAAATGCCCCTCATGGAGGGCAATGAACGCCACCGACGTGGTGTCGGTCAAGCGCAATCCGTTATTCGACGCTGCCGCCGACCACGAGGTAGCCCGTCTGCTCGTCGATCGAGAGGTTCTTGAGGCCGACGCCACCGACCGACGGCAGCGGGATCGCACCGACCGCACCGGCGCCGAACGACACGGCGCGCGACAGCGCGAACGACACCAGGTGCTCGAAGTCGGCGCTCGACAGGTCGTTGGCGCCGGACACGCCCTCGTTGAGCAGGTCGACGAACACCGTGGGCTGCCCCGCGTCGAGGCGGAGCTTGCCGTCGGTGCCGGCGGTCGCCTTGAGGTCGATCTCGGCGTTGGCGACCACCTTGGTGGCGACGGTGTTGCCGTTCTTGAACGTGATGGTCATGTCGCCGAGGACGAGCTTGAGGCCCGCGCCCGAGGCGTCGACCCACGGCGGGGCCGCGACCGCGATCTCGACGCGGTCGTAGAGCCGGCCGACCTCGCCGTAGCTGCCGGTGTCGAGGTCGAACGCCTTGTCGAACGCCTTGGCGGTCCACAGGCTGGTGAGCAGCTGGTTGACGGCGTCGTCGGACACCGCGACCTCGAAGCCGTTCGAGGTCGACATCACCGGCGCGGTGTTCGGCACGTAGACGAACCCGGTGAGGATCGAGTCGCCCTCGGCGCGGAGCTTGGTGTCGAGCTCGACCATCGCGCCGGTGACGTCGAAGTCGAGCTTCGTGGGGCGGACCTCGACGTTGACCGTGGTGCCGAGGACCGAGACCTGCGAATCGGTGGAGCCCTCGATCGCGTTGGCGAGCATCGGCGCGACGAACTTCTCGGTCGCGAACGCGAGGATGGGACCGATCGCGGTGTCGAGGTGGATGAGGTTGACGACGTCGCCCGGGATGCCGCCCAGCTCGAGGTCGAGGCCGGTGATCGAGACATCCGGGTTGTTGATGTGCGCGACGAGCTTGCCGTCGGGGCCGATGCTCATCGCGAGCAGGCCGGCGATGTGGATGCGCGACGCGGCCGCCGAGACATCGCGCTGACCGTCGATGCACGCCGCGGCGTAGTCGAGGTGCATGCCGACGAACGGGCTGGTGAACGTCGCGTCGAGATAGAGCCCGCCCGCCGTCGGCGACATCGAGACCGCGAAGTCGCCGAGCGTCAGGCTGGTGATCGCGCCGTGGCCGTAGAGGCAGTCGGGGTCCGCGCCGCCGACCGAGATGATGGGGTTACTGGGCGCGAGCATCGCGGTGAGATCCGCGGTCTTGACGAAGTTGGTCGCGCCCCGCGAGATCGCATCGAAGGTCTGCGCCGAGATCGACGCCATCACCGCCTGGGGCACCTGGGTCGTCAGCGAGCGCGTCGGGCCGGCGGACACCGCGCGGGTCTCCTTGCCCTGGTTGCCATCGGCGTCGAGCGCGACGGCGTGGAGCAGCTGGGTGCCATACCCGACCGGGACGTCGACCGAGAACCGGTCGCCCGACAGGGTCGCGGTCATGCCGTTGACCGTCACCGCGGTGACGCCGACGTCGTCGTGGACCCTGCCCTTGACCGTCACCATCGCGACGTCGCCGGCGAGCGTGCCCATCGCGGGCTCGGTGATCTCGATCGTCGGCGCGTTGGGATCGATCGCGAGCGTTCCCGGGTCGTACGCGGCGTCGCAGGCGCTCACCAGGCTCAGAGCCGGGATCAGGGAAGCGAGCGTGACGAGCGGAGTGATGATGCGGCGCATGGCGAATCTCCCGGTGAAGTCTCGAGAGGCAGCAACATCGATGCCACGCCGTTGTACCAGTGACCCTGCGTGGGCGCGTCCGCGAGCACGATCCGGTGGGACGCGCGATCGGTCCACGAAAACGACGTCGCCTTCGTGTCCGCCGAGCGGATCACCAAACGATTTCCAGCGGGTAGCGCATAGGTCACGAGCACGACGACCATCGGCCGCGCCCCACCCGGCTCGAGGCCGAGCTTGGCGTGGACGCTGGTCGGCACGAGCGGCTTGCCGTCGACGAGGAAGGCGACCGGCGCGAGCGCGGTGTTGGTCATGACGTCCCGTAACGTCTCGAGTCCCTTGGATTTAGGCTGACTGGCCACGCGCGCGAACGTCGCGCTGGTCGCCTCGCCGGTCGCCGGCCGGAAGCCGACCATGACGGCGAGCTCGCACCGCTCGACCTGGACCACGACCGTGCGCATCGACGGGAAGTCGTGACCCCAGGCTGGGGGGGTGGTCAGCCAGACGGCTAGGCCAGTAGCCATGACCAGCAGACGTGCCGGGATCGGCAGGCTCACGGCGTGAGCTCCGGGAGCGCGTCGAACTGCTGGCGAACGTCGGGGCGGCTGGTGGCGGGTGGCGCGACGCGCGGCAGCGGCGGCCTGGGTGGCGTGAACCCGTTGCCATCGGTGTCGAACCAGATCGGGTTCGTGATCGCGTAGGGCCGCGAGTAGTGCGTGAACTTCGGCTTGAGCGACGCGGCGATCGGCAGGCTCGACAGATCGAGCCCGGCCGACAGCGCCTTGATGATCACGGTCGCGTCGAGCGGCGGGAACTCGGTCGGGGTGAGCACCGGGAACATGTTCCCCGAGCCGTACACCTCGGCGACGATCCAGGCGTCCGCGGGGAGCGCGAGGTGCACCTGCCGCGCGTAGTTCGTCGCCTGCGCCGGCGGGATCGGCTCGTCGAGGATGACCACGCTGTTCGAGTAGACGATGAGGTGATCGACCGCCGCCCACGTCGGGGCGCGGACGTGGAGATCGACGTCGACGCCGCCCGACGACGCCACCACGGTGTCGCCGATGATGTGCGAGCCGACCGTCATCTCGAGGAACGGCCCGTTCGTCGTGATCGCGTGGTGGTGCGTGATCGCGTCGACGACGTCGGCCCGGCCGAAGCCGCCCGGGACGTCCTTGCCGCTGCCGACGAACAGCATCGTGCGCGCGTACCCCGGCTCGTCGCCGAGCAGCTGGTGCGAGTCGGACGCGCCCATGCCGGTCGGCTTCGCGCCGCGATCGAGCATCGTCATCCACGTCTCGACGACGCCCGGGAACTGCGGCCGACCGTCCTTGCCGACGACGACCGTGCCCGCCACCGGCTGCGGATCCGGAAACGGCCCCGGCGGCAGCGGCGTCGGCGCGACGAACGAGTGCGCGTCCTCGAGGCGACGCCCGGTGAGCAGCTCGACGGTGTCGAAGTCGTTGGCGTACTTGTCCGGGGCGAACTCGTCGCCGTACGGCGCGAAGATGCCGAGGATGCCCGTCGGTGGGTACGGCTCGCCGGTCGCGGCGTCGATGTAGAACTGCGCCCAGTAGCCGAGCACCGGCTGCCGCGGATGGGCGATGTGCACGAGCCCCTTGCCGGGCTCCACCGCGAGCTTGTTGCGCAGCTGATCGAAGATCGTCTTCGGCGGCACGCCCGACCACTCGAACTCGCCGCCGCGCGTCGAGCCGGCGTCGATCTTGAGCGGGTAGCCGATGAAGTGCCCCATCTCGAACGTGGTCATCTCCATGCCGGGCAACCCGAGCATCCAGGGGTCGAGCCCCGACGCCGAGATCACCGGCGCGTAGTCGGTGATGAAGTTGTGATCGGTCGACACCGCGACCTCGAGGCCCTCGGCGGCGCAGCTGATCACGCGTTGATCGATCGGCAGCCCGGAGTCGGTCGACGGCTGCGCGTGGATGTGGAAGTCGCCCGCGATCCAGCCGTCGGTCGGGAACGCGCGCGTCAGCGTGAGGTTCTGGGCGACGAACGCACCGGGGCGGAGGTCGACCTTCACGGTCGTCACCTCGTACTCGGGGCCCCGCGAGATCACGAGGTCGTACGTGCCGGGCCGCACCTGCGCCTCGAGGCGACCATCCTTGGTCCACCACGCCTTCTCGATGAAGCGCTTGCTGCCGTCGAACGCCGTCGGGCGCTTGCGCTCGCCGAGCGTGAGCGAGTAGAGGAAGTCGCGCGGATCGAGGCACTGCTTGTCCTGACACGGCAAGGTGCCGGCGCCGCTCGGCGCGGGATACTCCCCGATCAGCTGGACCTTGACGGGGGCGTGGCGCGACTGCTCGTCGAGCACGGCGACGGCGAGCGTGGCCGGCGGATCCATCTGGACGAACACGCCGCTCGCCTGCCCGGCCGTGATCGTGAGCGGCTGCGCGGCGGTCGTGAGGCGCTCGTCGGACAGCACGCGATAGCTGTAGGCGCCCGCCGCGAGGTGCCCGAGGAAGCTGCCCTGGTCGTCGACGTCGAGCTGATCGATCGGGTTGCCCTGCGCGTCGAGCACCACCACGCTGGCGTTGGTGATCGGGGCGCTGGTCTGCGCGTCGACCACGCGCCCACCGAACGTGCCGGTCGGCGTGCCGCGCAGCTCGTAGATGGTGTCGAGCACGCTGCCGACGTCCCCGCTGCCGACGATGAAGTACGTGGTGTACGTGAACTCCTCCCCGGGCATCAGCAGCGCCGGGGGCTTGGCGACGTACACGGCCGAGACCCCCGCGTACGTGAACGGCATGAGCATCGAGTAGGGCGTGATCGTCTTGGCCTGCGCCGCGTAGCCGTCCTTGTAGGCGTTGACGTAGTTCTTCGCGCCTTCGTCTGGCACCGTGAGGCCGTAGGACACGCCCACGCCGCGGCTGGCGACGTAGTCGACGACCATGCCAGGAAACGCGGGGAACCCACCCGCCTTGACGTAGGTGTCCTCGATCGCGAACCGGACGTTGAAGCCCGCCTGCCCCGGGGTGAACAGCGTCTGCTCGCCGCCGAGCAACGGGAGCTGGCCCATCGGGACCGAGAGCTGGATGTTCTCGATGTTGGGGATGTCGAAGCCGAGATCCTTGAGCTGGGTCGGATCGAGGTACGGAAACGGATGCGCGCCCTTGCCGGTGTTCTTCACCGTCGACCGGATCTCGACGTACTTCTTGCCGGGGGCGAGCCGGTACGCGTTCGAGAACGTCAGGCTCTCGGGGAACACCAGGCCGGTGTTGAGCAGGTAGACCATCTGGAGGAGGTCACCGCCACCACCCTCGACGGTCACCTCCGCGTACTGACCGTTCGAGCCATCGGCGGTGACCTTCACCGCGGTCGGATCGATCACCGTGAACGCGAAGCCCGGCAGCAGCTCGGCGAGCTGGTCGTTGCCGGTCGCCTTGGCCCCGTTGGCGCCGGGGCGCTGGAGATCCGCGTCGACCAGCGAGCCGCCGTACGACGTGTTGACGCGGCCGACGCCCTCCTTGCTGACGATCAGGCGGATCTGATCGTTCTCGAGCAGGTAGTCGCCGATCGTGCCGATCGCGTGCGGCCCCCCGATCGTCTCCTCGAGGGAACCGATCCGCTGCGCGCGCGCCTGGGTGTTGCTGGTGTTGCAGCCGACGAGGAGCGCGAGGAGCGCGAGCGCCCTCACAACGCGACCTCGACGCCGACCTGCGCGCGGCTGTTGTCGAGCGCGCGCGCGGCTTGCTCGACGACGTGCGTGACCTGGAGCTGCACGCGCATGCGCAAGCGTGGCACGCCGATCACCGCGCCCGCCGTGTGCTCCATCACGCGATCCGTGATGATGAGGCTCGACGGATCGAGGATCCCGAAGCGGTAGCCGATCGCCAGCGGGTACGCGCCCGGGACGCGGAACATCACCTGCGCGTGACCGCCGAGCGCGGTGTTCGCCGGGCCCGCGGTCGTCGCGTACGTCGTGCGCGTGAAGATCCCGGCGGCGCCGAACGACACCGGGCCACCAGCCGCGTGGACGCCCGCGCTGACCGACAGATCGTCCTCGTCCTGCAGCGCAGGGATCTCGTTGACCGTGCGCGGATTGTAGCGGACCGAGCCGACGAGGAAGCCCTCGGTGCCGAACCGCGCGAGCGCCGACGCGGAGATCGCCGGCTTGTCGTTGTCGTTGCTCGACGCGAACTCGTCGGCGCCGTTCTGCAGCGCGAGCTCGAACGCGAGCGCCGGGCGACCCGGGGCGCGATCGTGGCCAGCGAACGCGCTCGGATCGTAACGAAACGCGGCGCCGATCGAGCGCCCCGGCGTGAGCCCCGCTTGCTGGAAGCCCTCGGTGACGCGCACGCCGCGGCTCTCGATCTGCTTGTCGACCAGCTCGCGGTCGGTGTCGGCGATCTGCGCCTCGGGATCCGCCCACGGCTGGAAGAAGCCGCCGCGCACCAGCGCGTGGCCCCCCAGCCCGGCGTCGACGTACGCGTCGCGCAGCCCGACCCGCAGCTGCGCGTTCTGGAGCTCGAAGCCGTCGTCGCGTCCGATGAAGATCACGTTCGGATCGTTCTGGACCAGGCGGTACTGCATGCGCAGGAACCCGAACGGCTCCCACTGGAACGACGGGGCGGCCTTCGACGTGGGCGGTGGCGCGACAGGCGCCGGCGTGTCGACGATGGGTGCCGGCACGGGCTTGTCGGGTGCGCTGATCGGCGTCGGGTCGGCCGTGGGCTCGGGCTCAGGCTCGGGCTCGACCTCCGGCGGCCGCTTCCTGTCCTCCTTCGGAGCCGCGAGGCTCGGCGAGGCGATCGTCGACGCGAGGGCGAGTCCGATCCAGAGCCGCGACATCCCTCATTGGTATCACGCGACGAGCCCGGCCAGCCGGAGGCCGTCCAACTCGATCCCGAAGCGCGCGAGCGGCCTGGCGATCAGGTGGATCACCGCGTCGCGCATGTCGGCCTTGCCGATCGCGTCGGTCCCGGCGATCGCCGTCGGCGCCGGGCACGCGTCGCACGGCGCCTGCCACAGCGGGGCGTAGACCTCGATCGCGTCGAGCGCCATCGTCGCGAGGGCGGCCCGCTCGGCGTCGGACAGGCGCGCGCTGGCCCACCCGAGGAACCAGAAGCCGAGCCGCGCGTGCGGCCCCTCATCGACGAGCAGCCGATCGAGCACGCCGCGCGCCAGCGGCTCGCGCGCGAGCATCCGCGACCGCGCGATCGCCGGCACGCTGAGCGACTCGCCGACGCACGACGTCACCAGCGCGATCTCGGCGGCGCGCAGCAGCGGGCGCGCCGCCGAGGGTGCGGGCGCGATGTTCGCGAGATCGAACGCGATCGGGATGGCGCCGCCGAGCTCCATCACGAGCCGCGACGACAGCTCGACGTGGAACAGCTCGTCGACGACGATGTCGCCGCTCGCCGCGACGAGATCGACCGGGGCGCCGCACTCCATCATCGCGGTCGTGAGCGCCGAGAACGCCGCGGCGCTCGCGTACTCGGTGAACACGCCGTGGCTCCACACCCGCCGCGCCTCGAGCAGGTAGGCCGCGTCGTAGGCCGCGAGATCGATCGAGCCCCAGGGGAGCTCGTCGATACCCGGCCGCCGGCGGTGGAGGCGTGCCTCGGTCGCCCCGCCGCGCCACGCGAGCTCGAACAGGTCTGGAGAGGCCTCGGCGCTCACGGCTTGCTCGCCACCACCGCGCAGCTCGTGGGTCGGGGCCGCTTCGACGCGACGTTGCCGCACGCCGGGCGCCCGTTCGCGAGCATCCGCGGCACGTCGGCGGTCGACGGAGGGGCGACCGGCGGTGGCAGCGCCGCGAACATGGCGGCGATGGTCGTGCGCAGGGCGGCGATGTTCACGGCGATCGGCGTCGGGGCGTCGTCGCACGCATCGCCGTTCTTGGTCATCACGTTGCCGCAGGCGGGGCGAGCCCGCGCGTTCATGCGCGGAGTCTCCGCGGACGCCGTGGCGCTCATCGCGCTCATCGCGCTCATCGCGCTCGTGGAGACCACCACGGCGAACAGCTTGGTCAGGGTCGGGGGCTTCGTCATCTCTCTGCCTTTCACAGCCAAGGACGACGACCCCGCGCAGGTGTTAACAGCTCAAAGTCGGTAATGCGCCTGGACGGCCGCGAACCAGCCCGACGGCCCACCCTGCCCGAGGCCGAGCGCCTCGTAGCGGCCGTTGAACACGAGCTCGAGGTGCGAGTCGACGAAGTAGTGGACGTTGAGATCCACCCCATCACGGTCGTCGTGCAGCACCGCGACGTTCCCGTCGTGCAGGCCGAGGCCGAGATCGACCAGCAGCCACGGGGTCAGGAAGCGCGACGCGAGCAGGCTGCCCGTGAGGCTCCGGACCGTCACCGAGTCGTCGATGTTCTGCTGCGTGACGATCAGCTCGCCCTGCAGCATCGTCGCGATCCGGGCGACGAACAGCTTGCCGGTGACGCCGCCGCGATACTTCTGATCGTCGACGCTCGCCGTCGCCATCGCCTCGACCCCGACCGCCGCGGACTCGGTGACGCGCGCCTCGGCGTACAGCGCGCCGCCGCTGTCGTCGACGACGGGATCGATCAGCCGATCGCGGATGAAGCCGGTGCCGTGGATCTCGAACTCCGGGCTGACGTACTCGACGGCCGCGCCGTAGGTCTCGGCGAACAGCGGCGTGCCACCGTAACGTCGCGTGTAGGTCGGGTGCTCGGCGAGGCGAAGCCCGAACACCGGCATGAACCGGCCGACCCGGACGTACAGCCCCGACAGCTCGTCGGGGTGCTGCTGCCACGTCACGTAGTGCTCGCGCGACCACGCGCGCGTCGCCAGCGTGTTCCCCGTCTGCGCTGGACGAACGCCGCCGGTGAGGTGGACCTGGAAGTTGCCGGACGTGGCGTGCGCGTAGAGCTCGCCCTGCATCGGGACCGCGGCGGCCGCGACGACCGGCGTGGCGAACAGGCCACCGAGCACGCGGAAGTCCCCACCGAGCGTCAGCCACGACGGCGGCGTCCACGCGCCGTAGAACAGCTCGGGAGCGTGGCCCAGCTGCGAGATCGACTCGGCCATGTTCCGGCCGTTCTCCGTCAGCAGACCACCACCGGCCGGTGAGACGTGGCACCCGACACAGGTCTGGTCGTGGCTGAGCTGGAACTGCGGATACGCGTGCGCTGCCCGCGGCAGGGCGACCCCGAGCCCGACCCACACGACCACGGCGACAAGCCACCTCATCGGGGAAGCTCGCACGGCCCCTTGGGCTTCCGCGTGAAGTCGTAGCTGCGATCGTCGACGTGGCAGTAGCGCTCGACCGCACCCTGGCAGCTCGACTCACCCACGCAGACCCCAGGGCCTCCATCGAGCACCCAGGATCGAAGGAGCTCGACGTCCGCGTTGGGGAGCGGCTGGTCGAGCGGCATCCGCGTGGCATCGAGGTACTCGACCGTCAGGTTGATGTAGAGCGTCGGGGCGAGGTCGCTGGCGACGTTGTCGATGAGCTGCGAGTCGCGCTGGAACGTCGCGCGCGCATGCTCGACGCTGTCGAACACGAGGGGCACCGCGGCGCTGGCGTCGCTGGCGCGGCGCGCCGCCTGCCGGAAGCTCGAATGACAAGCCGCGGTCCCGCAGCTCGGCTCGAGGATCGTCGCCGAGATGTACTCGAGCGTGTGGGGGCGGTCGTCGGCGGTCTCGACGCCGCACGCCCCGAGGGTGACGGTGACGACGGCGGCGAGGATCTCCCGGCTCACGCGGGCGACACTACCTCGATCCGCTAGCGCGTGGAACGCGCGCGGGCACGACGAAGCGTCGATCCCGCGCCGCTCGCCACGCTGGTGCGGCGCACGATGCGCGCGGCCGCGGTGGGTCGACGTCGACGCGCGATCAGCTTGATCGGCGGAGGTGGCTCGACCCGATAGGCCACGGCCTCGGCATACTCGCCGCGCATCACGAGGCGCATGCCAGACCAGCTCTCGCCGAGCGAGCAGATCTTGTTGTCGACCATGCCGGCCGCGAGCGCGACGCGGCGCACGACGCTCTCGCTGACGTCGATCGAGCGGCGGGTGCGCCAGACGATCCACAACCCACCCGCGGGATGGAGCCGGTTCATGACCGCACCGAAGCGGTGCTCGAGGTCGGACAGCCGGTCGATGAACAGCACGATGACGTCGACTGGCGGCAGGCGGAGATCGTGCGTGATGCGCACGTTCTCGTTGCGTGCCGCGCTGATGACCACGCGTTCGAACGCACCCGGAGCGTTCAGGAGACAGACCTTATGGCCTGCCTTGATGCCCAATTTCTTGGGGAGCGGCGTTCCGGGGTACCCAGCCATGACCTGGCGATATTGCCGTGTGTGGAGTGGAGGTCAAACAGGAAGCCCAGAACATCTTGTATATAATCGTAATCATTGGACTCCCGTGCGATCTCGTCACTCCCGGGGAATGGTTGGCCGACCCACAAAACTAGCTGGCATCTGCGCCCGGCTCCTACGCTTGCTGTTTTTATCCACGCCGTCGCGGGGCGCTCCTTGACTTTGGGCGCCACTCGCCCCAAACGGGACAGCGATGACCGCCGCCGTACGCCGCACCGGGCTCCTCCTGATCAACCTCGGCACGCCCGACGAGCCCACGACGCCGGCGGTGCGGCGTTACCTGCGCGAGTTCCTCGGAGATCCGCGCGTGCTCGACATGAACGGCATCGGCCGCGCGCTGCTCCTCAACCTCATCATCCTGCCGACCCGCCCCGCCAAGAGCGCCCACGCCTACCAGTCCATCTGGGACGCCAAGCGCGGCTCGCCGCTCATGTACCACTCGCAGGACCTCGCGGCCGGCGTCGCCGCGCAGCTCGGCGCCCCCTGGCAGGTCGAGCTCGCGATGCGCTACGGCTCACCGTCGATCCCCGATGCGATCACCAGGCTCCGCGACTGCACCCGGATCGTCGTCCTCCCGCTGTTCCCGCAATACGCGTCGTCGTCGACGGGGACCGCGGTCGCGCGCGTGATGGAGCTCGCCGGCGCGGCGTGGAACGTCCCGCCGATCGACCTGGTCCCCGCGTTCTTCGACGACCCCGGCTTCATCGCGTCGTTCGAGGCGGTCGCCAAGCCGGTGCTCGCCGCGTTCCGGCAGGACCACGTGCTGTTCAGCTATCACGGGTTGCCCGAGCGGCACATCCGCAAGAGCGATCCGACAGGCACCACGTGCCTGACCGACGGTTGCTGCGATCGGTTCGCGACCGCGAACTGCTACCGGGCGCAGTGCTACGCGACGACGCGCTCGCTGGTGCCGCTGCTCGGTCTCGCCGAGGGCGCCTACTCGACCTGCTTCCAGTCGCGGCTCGGCAAGACGCCGTGGATCCAGCCGTTCACCGACGTCTTGCTCGACGAGATCGCGAAGAAGGGGGTCAAGCGCCTCGCGGTGATGTGCCCGGCGTTCGTCGCCGACTGCCTCGAGACGATCGAGGAGATCGGGATGCGCGCGAAGGAGCAGTTCCTGGCTGCCGGCGGCGAGGATCTCGTGCTGGTGCCGTCGCTCAACGCCACGCCGGTCTGGGTCGATGCGGTGTCAGCGATCGCGCGCCGTCACGCCGCGACGATCTGAGCCAGGCACGCGCGCACGTAGCGCGCCGCGAGCTCGAGCGTGCCGCGCGTGGCCTCGGAGGTCGGCCCGAGCGGCGGCGCGACCTCCACGCAATCGACGGCGCAGAAGCCGAACTCGCGCCCGAGGCGATCGATCAACGCGAGCAGCCACGTCGGCGTCAGCCCATCGGCCTCCGGCGTGCCCGTCGCCGACGCCCACCTGGCATCGGTGCCGTCGATGTCGTTCGAGAAGTAGACGCTGGTCACGCCGCGCGCGCGGAGATGGGCGACCATGTCCTCGATCGCCTGCTCGGGGTTCGCCGCGATCTCGTTCGCCCACAGCTGGCGAACGCCGAGCTCGCGCTCCCAGTGCTCGCGCGGGTACCGCGAGGCGCGCACGCCGACCTGCACGAGCCGACCATCGCGACCCAGCAGCTCGTTGGCGTGATAGCTCCACGTCGCGAAGCAGTACTTGACGCCGAGGCGCTCCGCGAGCAGGTCGGTGTGCGCGTCTGGCTGCACGATCGACCACCGATCGGTGCGATGCGCCGCGAGCGCGGCCGCGACCGGCCACGCGACCGAGTGATCCCCACCGAGCACGATCGGCACGATCGCCGGATTGAGCGCATACACGGCCGCGAGCGCGCGCTCCTCGATCGAGAGCGGGGAGACCGGCAAGGTCGCCGCGAACGCTGCCGGGAGATCGCGATACAGGGCCTGACGCGTCGCCGCGATCTGGGCCGGCGCGAGCATGTCGTCGTGGAGCAGCTGCGGACATACGGCGACGTCGCCGATGTCGATCACGCCGTGGTCGTCGAGCCAGGTGCGGAGCCCCGGGTCGGCGTCGAGCATCGCGCCGCGGATCCCCTGTGGCCCGAGGTTCGCGCCACGCCGGTAGCCCGCGCCGACATCGGACGGTACGCCGAGGATCACCGCCCTGGCGGTGGCGATCCGATCGAGCGTGGCGCGGAACTTCGCGTCGATCGCGGCCTCGTCGGCGACACCGTAGTAGCCGCGCTGGACGGCCAGCTGCTCGGCGCGTCCGGTCGAGACGACGTAGAGCCCACCCCCGACCGGGCGGAGCATCGCCGCGAGCTCGTCCCGTGCGCGACGTGCAGGGCTGTCATCGGCGATCACTGCCATTGCCGCCACAATCTATCACCCCAGCTGCGCCGCAGATCGAGTGCGCCGACGAAACTAAGTTGCCGCAAGCCCTGGAACTTTGGGCATCACCGGCGCTATCACTCGAAGAATTAACCTCTCAAGGATCGAGCATCTCATGAATCGATTGTTTCGCCCGACCATCGCCGCTATGGCTCTCGGACTGGCCGCGCTCTCGGTCTCGCACACGGCCTCGGCCAACGTCGAGATCGGTGGCACCGCCGGCCTCCACGTGTTCAGCGACGCCAACGAGCTCGGCGTCACGGACACTCCCGACGCGACCTCGGAGCGCAACTCGGCCTTGTTCGGCGTCCGCCTCGGCGTGTTCTTCGGCGACGTGCTCGGCATCGAGGGCGAGTTCGGCGCGATCCCGAGCGAGCCACGCAAGATGGGCGTCGATGATCTGTGGAACGTCGTCTACCGCGGGTCGGTCGTCGCGCAGTTCCGCGCGGCGAACCCGCTGAACAAGCTGGTGCCGTTCGTCCTCGTCGGCGGCGGCGCGATGTCGCTCGTCGACAACTCGCAACGGCTGGGGGCTGCGCGCCGACGCGCGGCTGTACTTCCCGCCGACCAGCCAGAGCAGCAGCCCTGGGGGGACCGATGGGTTCACCACGGACTTCGAGCTCCTGCTGTCGATCTACAAGGAGTTCGGCCGCAAGGCCGTGACGAAGATGGAAGTCCCCCTGGTCGACAACGACCCGGACAAGGACGGCATCGTCGGCGATCTCGACAAGTGCCCGACCGAGCCCGAGGACAAGGACGGCTTCGAGGACGACAACGGCTGTCCCGATCCGGACAACGACAACGACGGCATCAAGGACGCGGACGACAAGTGCCCGCTCGAGGCCGAGGACAAGGACGGCTTCGAGGACGACAACGGTTGTCCCGATCCGGATAACGACGGCGACGGCATCCTCGACGGCGTCGACAAGTGCCCGCTCGAGCCGGAGACCAAGAACGGCTTCCAGGACGAGGACGGCTGCGCCGACACCGTCCCGGACGCGGTCAAGAAGTTCAGCGGCTCGATCCAGGGCATCAACTTCAAGGTGGGCTCGTCCGATCTGCTCGCGACCTCCAACAAGACCCTCGACCAGGCGGTCGCGGTGCTCAAGGAGTTCGCCGACGTGAGCCTCGAGATCCAGGGGCACACCGACGACCAGCCGATCAAGCCGACGCCGAAGTTCGCCGACAACACGGCGCTCTCGCAGGCGCGCGCCGATGCGGTGAAGGCGTACTTCATCAAGAAGGGTGTTCCGGAGGCCCGCCTGACGTCGAAGGGCTACGGCGACACCGTGCCGCTCGAGGCGATCACCGGCCTCAAGGGTGCGAAGCTGACCGCCGCGCGCGCCAAGAACCGCCGCGTCGAGTTCAAGCTCGTCAGCGGCGCCGCGGCTCCGGCTCCGGCTCCGGCTCCGACGCCGGCTCCGACGCCGGCTCCGACGCCGACGCCGTAAGCTCGAGCTGACGGCATCGCCGTCGAGCTCGCGCAACCGGGTCACCCTCGTGGTGGCCCGTTTTCGTTTTCGGACGTTTTCTTATATACAGCAGCGTGCTCGCCGCTCATTTCGTCGACGTCATGCGCTGTCCCGTCTCGAAGCAGCCGTTGATCTACTTCCCGCGTGGGGAGGCCGACCGCGACGTCAGCGACGGGTTCCTGCTCAGCGTCGCGGCCCGGCTGCGCTACCGCATCGACGAGGGCGTCCCCGTCCTGCTCGCGGAGGAGGCGACCGAGGTCCTGGCCACCGAGGTGGACCGGCTGGTCGCCCGGGCCAAGGCGCTCGGCCTGGCGTAGCGGTATTCGGTCGCGCCGGGACCCGGCGCTTGACGTGATGCGTTGGTGTTGATACATCGACCCCCCACCGTGCTGAAGTCGCTCTCGATCTTCACGGGCAACTCGAACCGAGCCCTGGCCGACGAAATCTGCAAGTTCGTCGAGATTCCGCTCGGTCGCGCTGACGTGACCCATTTCTCCGACGGGGAGATCTACGTCGAGGTCGGCGAGAACGTGCGCGGCGTGAACTGCTTCGTGGTGCAGTCGACCTGCTCACCGCCGAACCAGTCGCTGATGGAGCTCCTGATCATGATCGACGCGCTCAAGCGCGCGTCGGCGGGGTCGATCGTCGCGATCATCCCGTACTTCGGGTACGCCCGCCAGGATCGCAAGGCCAAGCCGCGGACGCCGATCACGGCGAAGCTCGTCGCGAACCTCATCACCGCCGCCGGCGCCGATCGCGCGCTCGCGATGGACCTGCACGCGGGGCAGATCCAGGGCTTCTTCGACATCCCGTTCGATCACCTCTACGCGATGCCCGTCATGATCGACGAGCTCCGCGCGCTCGGCTTCGGCGGCGACGGCACGATCGTCGTGTCGCCCGATGCCGGCGGTGTGGAGCGCGCGCGTGCGTTCTCCAAGCGCCTCGGCGCGGGCCTCGCCATCATCGACAAGCGCCGCCCGGCCCCGAACGTGACCGAGGTGATGAACATCGTCGGCGACGTGCGCGGCAAGAAGACCATCATCGTCGACGACATCATCGACACGGCCGGCACGCTGACCAACGCGGCCGTCGCGATCATGAACGCCGGCGCGCAGAGCGTGTCGGCCTGCGCGAGCCACGCCGTGTTCTCCGGCAAGGCCGTCCAGCGCATCACCGATTCGCCCCTCCAGCACGTGATCGTGACCAACACGATTCCGCTGTCGGAAGCGGGTTCTCTCTGTCCCAAGGTTCGCGTCAAGAGTGTCGGGCGCTTGCTCGGTGAAGCGATCAAGCGTATTCACCACGGCGACTCGATCAGCAGCCTGTTTGTCTAGCTAAGGAACACGTCATGGAAGTCGGCAAGCTCACGGTTTCGGTTCGCGATTCGCATGGTAAGGGCCCGGCTCGCGTGTTGCGCGCGTCCGGCAAGGTTCCAGGCGTGTGTTATGGCGCTTCGGTCGACGGGCGCATCGAGCCGCTGTCGATCATCGTCGACATCAAGGCGCTCCGCGCCGCGCTCGACCCGGTTCGCAAGCAGAACACGGTCATCGATCTCACGATCGAGGGCGGTCCCTCCACGCGCAAGCTGCACGCGCTGGTCAAGGACTACCAGATCGACAAGCTGCGTCGCGACATCACCCACGTCGACCTCCTCGCCATCGACCCGAACAAGGAAGTCGATGCCAACGTCCCGCTCGACTTCGTCGGCAAGCCGAAGGGCGCGATCGAGGGTGGTCAGCTCCGCATCATCCTGCGCTCGCTCACCGTGCGCGCGAAGCCGGCGGCGATCCCGGTGAAGCTCACCGTCGACGTCTCGCCGCTCGAGATCGGCGACGTGATCCACGTCAGCACGATCGAGCTGCCGGAAGGCGTCGAGGCCGTGACCGGTCGTGACCTCGCGGTCATCACCTGCGCGGCTCCGGAAGAGGAGAAGG
>JAPLLF010000537.1 GCA_026387715.1 Pseudomonadota bacterium | reverse complement strand
CGGGAGCGCAACGCGGCGCTCGCCGGGGGCCAGTACCTCGTCGACCACCTCGGCCCCAACGGTCGCTACATCTACGAGCACGATCTCGCGACCGGCACGAAGACCGATCCGCTCCGCCTCGGCGGCTCCTACAGCATGCCGCGGCACGCGGGCACCACGTACTTCCTCGCCGAGCTCTACCGGATCACCAAGGCGCCGTGGCTGCGCGAGCCGATCGAGCGCGCGTTCGCGCACCTCGGCGAGCTCCTCGCGAACGGCCGGTGCACCCGCACGCTCCCCGACGGCCGCGAGATCGACTGCGTGCTCGACAAGAACGAGTCGAGCGCCGGCCTCGGCTCGACCGCGCTCGCGGTCGTCGCGCTGGCCGAGTACCAGCGCGCCACCGGCGACGCGCGGTACCTGCCGCTCGCGACGAAGTTCGCGACGTTCCTCCTGTGGATGCAGCGGTCCGACGGCTCGTTCCGCCACCTCTACGATCCGAAGACGCAGGTGGCCGACGACAAGAGCGAGCTGCTCTACTACTCGGGCGAGGCCGCGCTCGCGCTCGCGCGCATGCACGTCATCACCGGCGACGTGAAGTACGCCCACGCCGCGGAGCGCGGGCTCGACTGGCTCGTCGGCTGGTACGACTTCTTCATGGGTGGGTTCTTCTACGGCGAGGAGCACTGGACGTGCATCGCCGCCGAGGCGATCTACCCGACCGTCAGCAAGGCGTCGTACATGGACTTCTGCCATGGCTACGGTCGGTTCTTGCGCGGGCAGCAGGCGGAGGTCGGCGAGCACCCGGACGAGGACGACCTCGCTGGTTCCTACGGGGTGACCCCGTTCGTCGCGCCGTACAACACGCCCGCCGGCTCCCGCACCGAGGCGATGATCTCGGCCTACCTGCTGGGCAAGAAGCGTGGCTCGCCGGACGCGGAGGTCCGCGGCCAGATCAAGGCCGCGCTCCAGTACGTGATCGGTCAGCAGGTCACGCCCGACATGGACTTCAACGTCGTCGGGCAGGGGGTCGGCGGGATGCCCGGGACCCCGATCGATCGCTCGGTCCGGATCGACTACGTCCAGCACGTGTGCTCGGCCATGATCCGCGCCTCCGAGTGGATCGACGAGCCGATCGACGAGTAAAGCCCGCGTAAAGCCGTCGCCGGGCCTGCTAGTATCTCGCTCCGGTGGCCGAAGAAAAGAAGACACAGCTGGGGACGCTGGATCCCAACGCGCGGTTGACCGGGTCCACCGCCGCGATCACGCCAGCAGCGATCACGCCCGCGCCGATCTCGTCGCCACCGATCTCGTCGCCCCCGGTCGACTCGCGACCCCCCTCGCAGCACATGACGTCGTACCTGCCGCCGGCGCCTCCGCAGGAGGATCCGCTCGTGGGCGGCATGGGCGCCGTGTACCTCGCGACGCACAACCTGCTCGAGAAGCAGGTCGCGCTCAAGGTGCTGCACAGCGAGTTCGCGCGCAAGAACGACCTCGTCGAACGGTTCATCCAGGAGGCCAAGGCCGCCTCCCGCATCCGCCACGAGAACGTGATCGACATCAGCGACTTCGGGTCGACCCCCGAGGGCGTGGTGTTCTTCGCGATGGAGCTGCTCAAGGGTCACGATCTCCACGACGTGATCGCGCGCGCGCGGCTCGCCGGTGAGCTGCTGCCGTGGCCGCGCAGCAAGCGGATCTTCCTCCAGATCTGCGCGGCGCTCACCGCCGCCCACGACAAGGGCATCGTCCACCGCGATCTGAAGCCCGAGAACATCTACCTCGTCGACTTCCTCGGCGAGCCGGACTTCGTCAAGCTGCTCGATTTCGGCATCGCGAAGCTCACCGAGGTCGCCGACGGCGAGCGCAAGCTGACGCGGACCGGCATGCTGTTCGGCACCCCCGAGTACATGTCGCCCGAGCAGGCGCGCGGCGAGAACGTGGATCTGCGCGTCGACGTCTACGCCATGGGCTGCATCCTGTTCCAGCTGATCACGGGCCGCGTGCCGTTCGAGGCCGAGAACTTCATGGGCGTGCTCAGCCTGCACCTCACCGAGCAGCCGCCGCAGATCGCGGTGGACACGCTCGATCGGATCGGCGCGCCGCGCGGCCTCATCGAGATCGTCGACAGGGCGCTGGCCAAGGATCGCAACCAGCGCTGGCAGACGATCGCCGAGCTCGCGAACGCGATCCGCGTCGTGTGCGGCGATCCGCTGCCGACCGTCGGCGGGACCGCCGTGATGGCATCCGTGCAGGCGCCTGCCACCACGACCACCCGCCCGGGGACCGGCCAGGTCACGGCCATCGCGCACGGCACGGCGGCGAGCACCCAGCATCGCATCAAGACGCAGTGGACCGGCAACCTCGCGGTGCCCGACGAGGCGGAGGGTGGCGCGAAGCGGGCGTCCAAGCTGCCGCTGCTCATCGGTGCGGTCGTCGTGCTCGGTGGCGTCGGGGTCGCGTTCATGATGATGAATCGCGGCGGCGACGCGAAGCCCGAGCGTCCGGGATCCGGCAGCGCGATCGCCGCGATCGTCGTCGATGCGGCGGTCGCGCCACCGCCGACGCCCGACGCGGCGCCGGTGCCGGAGGTGACGCTGCCGGACGTCGTCGAGATCCACCTCGACTCGACGCCGCAGGGCGCGGACGTGTTCGACGTGGCGAACAACTCGATCGCGGGCAAGACGCCCCTCGGATTCAAGATCCCGGGCTCGCTCGCGACGAGGCGGTTCACGCTCAAGAAGAAGGGCTACAGCGATCTCATCATCGAGCTCGTGCCGAATCGCCCGAAACTCGACTACACCGAGGCGCTCACCAAGGGCGCCGCCGGAACGACGGTGGTCAAGACCATCCCGCCGCTCCCCACGGTCGGGGCTGGATCGGGCAAGCCCGACGTCGGCAGCGGCGCCGTGACCGTCCCCGACGCAGGCAGCGCGACCGTGAAGCCCGATCCAGGCGTCGGCAGCGCCGTGAAGCCGCCCGACGTGGGCAGCGCCAAGCCGCCCGAACCCGACTGCCCGCCCGACGAGTTTCCGTGTCTCAAGAAGATGCCGAACGACATGCCGAAGCAGTGACGTGGTGACCGAGCCCGCAGTTCGATACGCCAAGGTCGGCGACCTCGAGATCGCGTACGACGTCACCGGGGATCGCGGCACGCCGCTCGTCCTCGTGATGGGCATCGGCGCGCAGCGGATCTTCTGGGACGCGGGGTTCGTCGCGCTGCTCGTCGACGCCGGCTTTCAGGTGGTGCGCTTCGATCACCGCGACATCGGGCAGTCGACGCACCTCCCACGCGAGGCGCCGGTCCCCCAGATCATGAAGCTGCTCGCGAAGCGGATGGCCGGCCTCGCGATCGAGGCACCGTACTCGCTGTCCGACATGGCGAGCGACGTCGTCGGCGTCCTGGACGCGGCCGGCATCGAGCGCGCGCACGTGGTCGGTGCGTCGCTCGGCGGCATGGTCGGCCAGCACCTCGCCATCGAGCACCCCGCGCGCGTGCGCTCGCTCACCGCGATCATGACGTCGCCCGGGGCGCGCCGGTTCCTGCCCGAGCCCTACGCGCTCCAGGCGTTGCTCGCGCCAGCGCCGAAGACGCGCGAGGAGGCGGGGCGCACCGTCGAGCGGATGTTCACGGCGATCGGTTCACCGGCGTGGGCGACCGACGGCGCGCGCCTCCGCGCGATCGGCGAGCTCGCCTACGAGCGCGGCACGTCGCCGCGCGGGTTCTTGCGTCACTTCGCGGCGGTGCTCAAGAGCGGCGATCGCAGCGATCGGCTAACGCGCGTCGTCGCCCCGACGCTCGTGATCCACGGCTCGCGCGATCCGATGTTCCCGCTGGCGGCCGGGCGCGCGCTGTCCACGCTCGTGCAGGACGGAACCTGGCTCCCGATCGCCGGGATGGGACACGATCTGCCGCACCAGATCTGGCCGACGTTCGTCGGTGCGATCCGGCGCCATGCGGCGCGCGCGGATGCTGCTAGGGTCTGACGCTTCGCTTCGCCTGAGTGATGGAATGGTAGACATCGGGGCCTTAAAAGCCCTTGCTCGCAAGGGCGTGCGGGTTCGAGTCCCGCCTCAGGCACCGAACACCCCCCGGCTTCGCCGCCGATTCGTCAGCGGACGATCGCCGCGAGCAGCTCCCCGCTGAGGTAGCGCGTGCCCTTCGGGGGCCACTTGCTGCCGTGGCGCAGGTAGGTGTTCGCGATCGTGCCGTCGTCGTTGCGGTGGCTCGTCGGGCGCAGCGGGTCGATGAGGCCGCGGCGCACGACACCACCCGCGACGTAGATGAACTCGGTCGGCGAGACCGCGATCGCGACGAGCTCGTCGACCGCGAACACGAGCAGGTCGCCGGCGGTGATCGCCGCCCGGTGCGGCTCGCCATCGGCGGCGCGCCACCGCACCGGCGCGGTCGCGAGGTCGAACTGGCGATCGACGATCCGCAGCTCGCGGGCCCACGCGAGGGCCGCGGATCGCGAGGGCCGCGGATCGCGCCGGCCGACGAGCGCACGCAGATCGTCGACGGCGTGCAGCGCGATCGCGGGGAGCGTCACCCGATGCGGCGCGGGGAGGGCCGCGCTGGCATCGTCGTGCATGGGCCCGAGCCCCGCCGCCGAGACCACGCGGATCCGCGGCGCCGACACCTCGCGGATCTCGGGCGCCGAGATCGATCGGATCCCGACGCAGCCGCACGCGAGCACGAGGGGCGCGACCAGGCGGAGCACGATCGCAGGGTACGGAGGGGGCGAGGATCGTCGCCAGTTTTTGGCCGAGCGCGTGCTACCGTGCCGACGAGCCCATGTCCCGTCGTGAGGTCCTTCGCCGCCGGCTCGCCCCGGCCGTGTTCATCATCGGCATGGCGTTCATCGTGCAGCACACCTGCATGAAGGCGGAGCGTCACCACGCGACGATCGAGCTCGATTTCGGCGACGCGAAGGCGTCGACCCGCGCCGTGGATGCTCAGCTGCGGTCGTTCGGATCGGCACCCGAGGACGAGGCCATCGCGACGTTTCGTCGCGTGGCGCTCCCCGATCAGGGCATCGGCCCGTGCCGCTTCGAGGTCGCGATGCCCGACGAGACCGCCGAGCTGGTGG